>CAZRLV010000376.1:0-3657 GCA_964600955.1 uncultured bacterium | reverse complement strand
AAAACGAAAAACAACCGAGATTTCACCATCAGCTTTAGAACTGAGAACTCTATCAAGCTCAGCCCCAACCCGAACAGAAGCCAAAGAGGAAGCAACCAGAGCAAGAAAATAGACAAGAGCAACGGCCGATTTGGAATTCACAGTATAAAAAACTCCTAGAGCCTGAAATCAAGAACTACAGAACAATCGGAACTAAAGGAATGAATAAAAGAGTAAAGATGGATCCCCTGGTCAAGCCAGAGGATGACAGAAATTGATCCTACTATTTCCTTTCTTCTATTTTTCCTATTCCTCTGCTACCTCTGATTCCTATACTCCCTCTGCTCCCTCTATTATCTTTCGTGTTTTTCGTGGTTAAATCTCTTCCTCTTCCCCTACTTTCTCATCTGCGCCAACAGACTCCTAAACGGTGCCTTGCTCTTGGCGGATTTCAGATAATCCAAAATCTCAGCTCGGTTCTCATCAGATACCTTAATTCGCTTTGCAAATATTCTATGCAGATCGGGCGCATTTTTGTAGAGAAGCTCCAGGCGATCCAAACGTTCGCTCAGACTTGGCTTTAATCGCTCCAGGAGAGTCTTTAGCAAAGCAGTGCGATTTTCCTTACCACGAATACCTTCGATTCCAAACCCCAAGAAGATAGACTGCCCTCTTCCATAGGTATGCTCAATCCCAGCCAAACCACCAAAGCTATACTTGAAAAGCCCCAGTGCCTTGGGAGGACTCAATTTCAGGGCATCTGGAGAAAACTGATTATCCGCACTATCATCGCCATTGAGTTTGAGCTTCAAACCCTGACCCTGGATGCCTCTAAAAAACCTCTTCTCCTTTTTATATACGGCCCCTAAAACATCGTTAGCAAAACGAGATTGACCGAGGGATTTTGCAATTCCCTGCCCACTGAGAATAAGCTTTCCCCCACCCCAGAGAAAAACGTCAAGAGCTTCTTGCTCGGCATCACTTAGAGCGTTTTCGACGGTCCTGCCTGTAAACCAGATCAGGGTTTCGTAGCCCATGAGATCAGCATAGGTTAAGGGTTCATCAGCCGACTGCAATTTTACATTATCAAACTGCCGACCCAGTTCTGAGAGAGCCTCATGGTAATAAGGAGGAAGATTTGTGGTCTCACCCTTAAGATCAGCGACCACCAAAGTCGAAGCGATCTCGTCGAGAATAAATCCAAGCGAAGTCGCTGAGTTTTTAACCTGAAAACTCTTCTCGGCCTTGGCAAACCCCCGACTACTGACCACAGCCCGATACTCACCCACCGGAAGATCAAGGTTTAATGAACCACCATAGGTTTCAGAGGCAGGAATGGGAGTATCAGGAAGGATGACCCTGGCCACAATTTTACGACCGTTTTCATCTCTAACCTGAAAGCTCACCACATAAGTGGGAGCCTTATCCAATTTCACCTCAACGGTTTTCTTTTCCTTGGGACCCAATTCAACGCTTACGGTTTTCTTAATTGCGCCAAATCCGGTGATTTCAAAATCGTAGGTTCCCGGAGCAAGACTAAAGCTCAGGGACTCAGAACCCGCTATTTCTTGAAATGAACCATCCGGCAAAATTCGAATATTGGCAGAGTCAAAGGGACTCTTGATCTTGAGAGTGACCTGGGTGGCATTGGCTAGCATGGTCACGGCCTTAAAAGCATCCACCCTGCCTGAACCATAGGCATTGTCTTTACCATCAGGTCCCAAGTCTACAGAGGTCTGCTCCAGAATCTCCTCGATACGCTCTACGCTAACCTCGGGGTCTGCTTGAAGCATCAAGGCTACAACTCCGGCAACATGGGGAGTAGCCATAGAAGTCCCGCTCATGGCCGTGTAACCGCCAGAATGCTTGGCAGAATAGACGCTCACCCCGGGTGCAGATACATCTGGCTTAATATAGGTTTTACCATCCCATTTAATAGACCCACGTGAAGAAAAACTGGCGATTTGATCCTTGGAATCTGTGGCGCCAATAGCGAAAGAATGCGGAAACCCACCTGGAGTTCCCACCGAGCCTTTTCTGGGACCCGAGTTACCAGAGGCGAATACAGGCACCATCCCCATTTCTCTCCAGGTCTGCACAGCATCCCACTGAGGTTTTGCCTCTGCCATAGAGCGTTTGCGTCCACCCCAGGAATTACTCACAATACGGGGTTGATCGGCGGTATCTACGTTTCCATCCGGGTCGGCCATCCACTGCATGGCAATCAGGATTGCCGAAGATTTTGTACGACCCTGATCCGAGAAGATCTTGCCCACAACAAACTTAACATCGGGAGCCACTCCAATGGCCTTGCCTGAAGTGTTGCCGCCACCAATGGTACCCAAACAATGGGTGCCGTGACCATGACCATCATTGGGTTTATCGATCGGTTTACTACTAATAAAATCAAGAGCTCTAATCACCTTTCCATCTAAATCTGGGTGAGCGGCGTAACCCGTATCCAGAAGGCCTACGGTAACTCCCTTACCCGTGATTCCCAGTTTTCTCCAGACCTCTGGGGCCCTGACCTTTTCAAGCCCATAGGTGAATTTCTTAGACTTGCTCTCTAAAGGCCTTGCAGGAATTGGCTCTTCTAGTTTGATCTCATAGTCCAAAACCAGGCTTTCAATCTTTTCATTGAGCGCCAGATCTTGAAGAAGCGAGGAAGACCCTGTGATAATTACCGAGTTATTAATCCATAAGGGCTTGAGATTTTTCACCTGGGCCGTTTTACTCAATGTCAGATCCTGAAGTAGCTCCGATTGGGCTTTCAGAGAATCTCGCATCTTGCGCTTTTGCACCTCAGTTGCTGTTTCCTTGCCCAGATTCTTGTAAAGCGGAGACTTAAACGAAGCAATCACCGTGATCTCTTTTTCAACCTTGTTTTGAAGCAGAGAATACAACTCCCGGTTCATCACCGGCAAAGCCTGCAAACCACCAACAAAAACAAAACCAATTAAACTAAGTAGCCATTTTTTCATAAGACTTTCTCCTTACATAATTCTAGAATGAAGACTTTTACAACCCTTTGAATGGATCCCCCGGTCAAGCCACAATGATGTTTAGTTAAGCCGTAGAAGTACACGAACTCCCCTAAGCTCCATCATGCTGAACTCGATTCAGTATCCATCTTCTATTTCTTTGTATCCCACGTGGCAAAAACCCTGGATCCTGAATCAAGTCCAGGATGACGCCGTGGCACTTCCGACATTCCATTGCTCCTACTATTTCCTCTTAACTCTTCAACTTTTCGTGTTTTTCGTGTTTTTCGTGTTTTTCGTGGTTAAATCTCTTCCTCTTTTCTCACTCTTGCAACTGCGCTAGCAGACTTCTATAGGGTGCCAATGTGTTTGCTGTTTTCAGATATTCTAAAATTTCAGCCCTATTGTCTGACGTAACCTTGATGCGCCTGACCAATGCCTCATGAATTTTGGGCGTATTTTTATAGACTACTTTCAGGCGATCAAGACGCTCCTGAAGACTGGGGTCCATCCTATCGAGCAGCGCCTTCATCAGTGCCACCCTATTTTCTTCACCGGTAACTCCCTCAATTCCAAAAGCTAAAAAAATCAATTACTTTTCCAAGATAAATCCGATCGATTAAATTTCCCGCAGCTCCCGAAAAAATTAATATAAAAGCTATAGATTCATATCTAGGAAGTTTTTGCATTAGCATTT
>CAZRLV010000375.1:3040-3658 GCA_964600955.1 uncultured bacterium | reverse complement strand
AGCGGGGAGGCGGAAGCACAAGCGGTGACTATTTTTTCCTTTTCTCCATTCCGATGATCCTATAGTTCCGATAGTTCTATAGTTCTCTATTTTTGTCATCCTACGGCTTGACCGGGGGATGACGGGGATTGGGGGGAGGATGACCGGGTTTGATCCGTTTCAGGGGCTAGTCATTGTTGTCGTCGGATTTCGTTGACCATATTTTCCATTTCAGAGGCTAGATCCATCAGGTTTTGGGCAGCTTTGCGGGTCTGAGCAGCGCCATCGTTGGAAAGCTCGGCGGCCTGGGAAACCTGGGTCACATTACTGGCTATTTCTTTTGTGCTGGAGGCCGCATCAGCTACAGAGCAGGTTATCTCTGCCGTCATGGCCGTTTGCTCATCTATGGCATAGGCTACCGAAGTATGCATATCACTGATTTTCTCAATAATGTTTTTAATTTTCCCCGCAGATTCCACAGCTTTTTGAACATTAATTTGTACTCTGGAGACTTTGGAACTGATCTCCTCGGTGGCCTTACCCGTTTCGCCTGCCAAATCTTTGACTTCATTGGCTACTACAGCAAAACCCTTGCCGGCATCACCTGCTCTCGCAGCTTCAATAGTGGCATTAAGCGCC
>CAZRLV010000375.1:0-3030 GCA_964600955.1 uncultured bacterium | reverse complement strand
AAAAGATTCGTTTGACCAGCAATGGAAGAAATCAACTGAATCACCTTTCCTATTTCTTCACTGTTTTCACCCAGACTATGCACTGCGGCATTTGTATCTGTCGACAGTTCCACCGCCTGTTGCGCAATTTCACGACCCTCGTTTGTATTTCTTGAGATTTCTTTGATACTTTCACTCATCTGATCCATTGAGATAGCCATGGATTGCACACTGGTACTGACCTCTTCCGTTGAACTGGATACGGCTGTAGATTGTAATGCCGTATCTTCAGAAGAACTCTGGAGCTTGGAACTGACTGTTGTCAGTTCTTCGCTTGAAGTGAACAGATCCTTGCACCGTAATGCCACTCTCTCCAATGCCTCTTCGTAACGCTGGGTCATCTCCTCTACCTTGCGGACGGCTTCAGCAACTACGCCCCAGTCAAGAGTATCGGCTTGAAATACAGTACGAAGATCCGCAGCAAGGCTCAACATAGCCTGCTCCAGCTCAAAAAACTCATCTCGACTCCCTGTAGATCCGGCGGAGTTTGCTTTTAGCTCCCCACTGGCAATCCTGCCCACGATTTTCTTGAGGCGAAATATGGGTTGAATCACATTGCGCTGAATTAGAAAAAATAGCGCTAATACGGCTATTAAAGCAATCCCGACAAAAATGATCAGAATTTTACGAATCTTACGCGTTTTTGCTTCCACAGAACCCGAAACCTCAGTAAGACTGGCTTGAAATTTGTGATTTTCAGTTACAACACCATCCAGGGCGGTTTTTAGGGTGGCCTTTTTACTTTTTTGAAGCCCTCTCAGTTTCTCTTTTAGGTTTTTTACAGCCTGGGCAAGAACATTGAGCTTGGAAGCGTCCTGATTATTACTGGAAAAAAAACTTGAAATTGCCTGACGCCCCGCCTGTTCATACTTCTTGTAACTCTCTTGAATCTGCTCCAGTTCACTAGAATCTTTCGAGGTTAAGCCCTGGTTTAAACCTTGGATCAAGCGTAAAAACTCGCTGGACAAATCCGCTAAATCAGCAAGCAATTCCAGGTCTTCGTCCTCAATCGTTTCAAGGAATTTAGCTTCAGTTTTCTCAAGAATCTTAACGAGTTGGTCAATGCCTTCATTAAGAAGAAAAACCACGCGTGTGACATCCTCGGTCGCCTTGACCACCAACTCAATCTCATGGACTTTAGAACCTAGGTCCGAGAGCCTTGTATTCAATCCACCCAAATGATCCAAAACCCACCAAGTTTGAATCAAAAACAGACCCAGGAGGGTCAAAACCCCACCCGCCATTTTCGCTCGAATGCTCATATTTTCTCCATCATGAATACAAGAAAGAAAGCGCCTGCCCCCGGGGTAGGCGACAACCTTGGTAGATTCTAAACGTCTATGACTACTCTAGTCGCAGACGCTTGACCGCCGCAACCTGGTCCGCTGGTGCGTAACCAATGGCCCCGGGGGTCCTTAAAATATAATCTAGAACCTCAGAAAGACTTCCTTTTTCTTCAGCCAGTATTTCTTATACTTGGACTGGGATTTACCTAAATACTTCTTAAAAAACTCCTTCTGAAATGACTTGCAATTCACGGGCTTAAAACTCTGGGAACCTATTTTCTTAATTTTACCCAGGAAAATGCGCTTAAGCTGAACCTTGGTAATACTGCTAAGACTCACATCGGGATGAGCCACAAGGGCCAAATCGGATGCAATGGAAACACTCGCACAAGTCAAAAGAAGTACGAGCAATTTTGAAATCTTGTTTTGAATCCAGTTCATTCTCATCCTCCTTAAAATGCGAACGACCATTGCATGGCGTAGCCGTTAGAACTTACAGACGGGGCACCAACAGTCATTGTGTCCATTTTTTGGAACTCAACCTTGATAGAAGATTCGGCATTAAAATCATAGCGAATCCCTAAGAGTTCACGCTCATATTCACCACCGGTAGCTTCTAATCTGGCAGTGAAGTAGGCACTACCACGATCCACATCGGAGAATCTTTCCATACGTGCATAAGGTGTCCAGGTGTCTGAACGCGTAAGCTCGAACTGCAGATAATAGAAGGAAGTCTCAAAACTGGCTCCCCCACCGGCATTGGTATCATCTACGAAAAACTTCTCACCCGTAAGGTTAAACTTCTCACCCTCGTAAGTGAAATCGAACGCGCTGAGCTTTTGTTTGACCAATTCAGTAGTAGCGGCAGGCACAGCACCGGCTGCTGGAGTATGCAGGGACATGTCCCCAAAGCCGTAGGAATAGCCGACTTGTAGGCCGGGCCATTTATTTGGCTCCAGAGTCACGCGCCCAATCAGGAATTTATTATCATCGATATCGCCCACATTATTGGGGTTTAATTCGCCACCAGCCACAAAATGCGAGCCGTTTCCGAATTGAGCCGAGAAATTCAAAAGACCCACACCGACTTCTCGCTGATGTTCAGCCATAAGACCCACCACATGCGTAGGCAGTACGCCGGCCTCTCCGTCCTCAAAATCAAGAAATAGGGGCCGGTCAATGGTGGTTTGCACATGAGCACCGTGATGAAACCTACGGTTCCAGCGCCCCAGAATTGTATGCATACGACCCATGCGGTATTTCAGATTATTATCCGTATCATATTCGATCCAGATGCGCTCCAGATCGACTACAAACCCCTCGCCATTATGTTCGACCACAAATTCCATAAAGGATTTGAGGTTTCCTTCTTCTCCTACGTCCTCGAAAGCCCAAAAATCGAGCTGTCCCAGGGAAAATCCATCATGATCTCCCGTCTTTACAGTGTCCACATCCTGAAACCGTGCATCCGCAAAAACATGCAGATCCACGGCCGAATTGATCCCGGTTGAAAGGAAGGCCACCGATAAAGCCAGAAGAATCTTGAAAATCTTATTCTTCATTTTTGCTCCATAGTTATTAAGTAGCTAAACGCCACGACCCAAGGAGGATAGCAGGGAGGATTCAAGGAAAAAGGTCGGAAAGAAAAGAAGATGGATCCCCGATCAAGTCGGAGAATGACGAGGGATGGGGGGAGAATTACCGG
>CAZRLV010000374.1:0-3676 GCA_964600955.1 uncultured bacterium | reverse complement strand
ACCTTCGCAAGAGTCTCTCGATCAAATCAATCGAGAGATGATGAAGTAAAGTCTACCAATATTTCTCGAAGTGGATGTTTCCTACGAATTTTTTGTGATCCATTTGGAATCCCTGCTTTTCCAGCATCTCGATGATCCCGGTTCTTTCAGGGTAGGTCCGTGCCCCGCTCTCTTTATCGATCTCTGGAATCCCAATCATGTCTGGGTTTCCACATAGGTAAAACTCTGTATTTTCAGGATTGACCTTGGCTTTCATGATGTCCTCAATTTGCCCTGTGCGTACCAGATCCTGAATATAGACTTTATTATTTTTATTCTCCGCTTCGCGAGTAGTAATGGGGTGGTAAATATAATTGGGATAGCTATCTTCCAATTGCCTATGCAGGTCCAGATAGCCCAGGTCCTGATTGTAACGGCAGCAAACCAGGGAAACCAACTTGCCCTTGAACCCTTTGGACAGAAGATTATGAATCATATGATTATGCGGGGCCTCACCCGTACCGGTTCCACAAAATACAATGGTTTTCGTCGCATCTGAAAGGCCGTCAAGGGTATAGTGACCCACAATGGATTTACCCACATTGAGCCGGTCGCCCTCTTTAAGCATAAATAATCTGGGAGTTAAAACCGGTGCTGGGTTACTGTCATCAGGTCGTACGAGAACAACATAGAACTCAAGAAAATCCATGGCCTGCGTGTCAAACAATTCACCCTTCTCGTTGAGTACGGGAT
Source organism: uncultured bacterium (assembly GCA_964600955.1). GTDB lineage: Bacteria > Muiribacteriota > UBA6191 > UBA6191 > UBA6191 > CAZRLV01. The sequence goes on along the minus strand of CAZRLV010000374.1, from coordinate 2,944 downwards.
GCGCAATTGAATAAGCCCTTTTAGCGACTTTCTGCATCTTTTTTTCGTCAACATCATCCTGACCACAGTCAGGCAAACGTGGTTCCCAATAGCCTAAGCCAAGTGAAATATACTGACCGGATTTATATTCACCAAAGGGTAAATCACGCTTAACTCTGAAAATCATAAGATCCTCATGAGCCTTTTTAATACTGACAATGGTACCGTTATAATGCTTCTCTCTCAACGCCTTCACATCCAATCCTTCTGAACTCATTTTCGCCGCCTTTCAAAACAAACCTGTCTATCTCTACCCATCTCCATGCTGGGGAAATTCCCAAGGAAGGTTCTCGAACGGCTAGTATACCATTAACTTGCATAACTAACTCCTGGTTATGCACCTCACCGATAGATGATCAACGGGATAAAAAATGAGTAAGACTTTAAAACAAAAAATCAGAGAGCATCTGGATCAGGTGGATACCCCCTTTCGAAAGGGGCTTCAATTTACCTTGCTGTTCATGAATTTAGCTGCATGTGCTCATTTTGTTGTGGGGACTTACCTGGAATCTGAAACCCTAAAGTCATGGCATTATAACCTGGAAGTTTTTTTAGTCATTTGGTTTTCCACTGAATACCTTCTCAGACTTTACGCCAGTCCATCTCGGATTCGTTTTTTATTTTCCTTCTATGCCATCGTGGATCTTCTTTCGATTTTACCCACCTTTTTCACTGCCGGAAACTTTGCTTATCTACGTGCCTTTCGGACGTTAAGGATCCTGAGATTTCTCAGATATCTTGAGGATGAGAATTTTTTCTTTGGCAAGATAACCCCCACGGGACTCCTAATTTTACGCGTTTGTTATACCATAATCACCCTGATTTTTATCTCTGCCGCTACAATCTACGAAACCGAGTACCAGGCCGTTGGAGCTCATATCCGGTCTTATACGGATGGACTCTATTTCACGGTGATCACCTTGTCTACCGTAGGCTACGGTGATTTAACCCCCGTTACCGAAACCGGCAGATTCGTGACCGTACTCATGATTCTGTCCGGCATGGTTTTTGTGCCTTGGCAGGCTGGAAAACTCCTCAGGGTCATCATCCACTTTGAAGAGTCCAAGGAACATATCATTTGCCAACAATGCGGCCTCACACGTCATGACAGTGACGCCGTACATTGCAAAATGTGCGGAACCACCATTTTTCAAGAATATGATGGGGGATGACAAGAGAGAGGATAAATTTCTGTGGCTAGTTATCAAGCTCCAAACGCCAGAATCTTAAGCTTTTTCATTCTGGACTCTCCCCAACTATCCCCCCTCATTCTGACTTCTGTCCCCTAAATTCTAACCCACACGATCATTTGTTTCGTTTGTTTTAATTATTTCATTGACATCACCTGTTTTGATCGTTACTATTAAATCATAAACCACTAACCCTAAGGAGTTCTCATGATGCCCATGATTTATTTTCTGAGTGAGGAAGAACAATTAGTTCTGCGAGCCCCATCTTCGTGCTATGTGGTCAACGGACCTCGAGTTTTCATTAAGCCCCCATTTCATCAACTGATCGAGCGCAGAAAAGGAATAACCCTTTCTGCCAGCGAGTATGTTCATATTGGTAACCGTCTAAATGGAACGGTCCGCTTCAAGGAGGGGCCGAGCTTCTTTTTTCTTCAGGCCCATGAAACCATCGTTTTAGAAGAAGAATCCCTCCCCTTAAAAGAAGATCAGTTCGTCGAAGTCATCAACTCCAGCACTGGTGAGCAAAGAATTATTCGCGGGGAATGTTCTTATAAGCTAAGTCCTTTTGAGTCCTTTAGAGGCAAGGTACAGAGCACTGTCAATGTAGATGAGCACACCGCCGTAGTGGTCCGTGTTGTATCCAAGGGTACTCTGCGCCTGGTTACTAAGGCCCAGAGTTTTTCCCCCGGCAACCCGGAGAGAATCGACTCGGTTCAAGAAAAAATCCGGCTTGAAGAGCATGAAGTCATGGTCCTCAAAGATGAAAGAGGCAGCTATCATTTCAAACAGGGTAATCAAGGCGAATCGTCCTTTTTCATCCCCCCCTACTGGGAATCCTTGCAATGCAACTGGTCTTCAGGGCTACACAAACAGGCCCGCGATCTTGAGATCAATAAATTCGATCTCAGACCCAAATTCATGTGGTATGAGTTTGATGTTCGTACCCGAGACAATGTTGAACTGATGCTCAAAGTCACTTTTTTCTGGCAAATCCAGAATGTAGAGACACTGGTAAAAACAACCGACGATGCCACGGGAGACCTCTGTTCACATGCCAGAAGTCGTATCATACAAAACATATCCAGGGTGCATTTCTCGGAGTTTTTAGACCAATTTAATTCCCTGGTGCAAGACAGCGTTTTGGATGAAAGCGATTCTTTCTACCAGGAGCGCGGCATTCACATGCACTCGGTAGAGGTCCGTCAAATCGCCTGCAAAGATGAAAAAACCCAGGCTGTACTCTCAGAGATTATCCAGGAAACAACAACCCGCATTAATCGCATTCAAAAACAGGAAAGTGAAAATGAGGTTCTGATGAAGCGCATTGAGGGTGAATTATTAGCTGAAGAGCACGAGATGAAACTAACACGCCAAAAACTGAAACGCTTTGAGGAAGAAGCCAGATCTGAAGGCAGAAAACAGGCTCATTCCATCGTCACCTTTTTGCATAGCCTTGGGAAAGGCGTTAGTCTCGATCAAAAACTAAAACTTTTTGAGACCTTGAAGCAAAAAGAAGTCATGGAAGGATTGGGAAAGGCCAACTCCAAAATCTTTCTCACACGAGATGATGTTCAATTAAAACTCGAAGTGCAGGAAGGGTGAGTGATGAAAAAGAAGGAAGGAACCAGAAGAATGGGGCAAGAGAAAGGAAAGATGTTGCCAGAATTGTCATCCTACGGCTTGACCGGGGGGTCCATCTTTTCTTCACCTACAGC
>CAZRLV010000373.1:0-3696 GCA_964600955.1 uncultured bacterium | reverse complement strand
TGTCTCCTGTCTCCTGTCTCCTGTCTCCTGTCTCCTGTCTCCTGTCTCCTGTCTTAATCTATATCCAAACGGTATTTGTCGAGTTTTCGATACAGGGTTCTTTTGGAGATTCCCAGGATTTCGGCGCACTCGTCCTTATCTCGCTCCACTTCTTCGTAGATCTTGAGAATATAATCATGCTCAATTTCTTCAAGTTTTGGGTTCCCGTCAAATAGATTATTTGCAAGAGATGGCGCCGGAATGCGGTCAACTCCGCCTTCAAACAAAAGGAAGTCCTCGAGTTCAATCACCGGCCCGTCTGAGAGTATGACAGCACGTTCGATGAAGTTTTCAAGCTCGCGGATATTCCCCTTCCAGGATTTTTGGGTTAGGTAATGCAGTCCCTGCTCAGAAATATGTGAAAAATTACGATCATTGAGCCTTGAATACTTCAATAGAAAGTGATTGGCCAGGAGGGGTATATCTTCCTGACGCTGGTCTAGAGTCGGGAGCTGGATGGGGATTACATTGAGACGATAATAGAGGTCCTCGCGGAAATTGTTTTTTTCAATCTCTTCTTCCAATTTTCGATGTGTGGCGCAGACAATGCGGGTATGAAACGCAAAAGAACGATTGGAACCTACGGGACGCACTTCCTTCTCCTGAAGAGCTCGTAGAAGCTTCCCCTGGAGATTTAAGGGCATATCCCCAATCTCATCCATAAAAAGAACCCCTCTCTCAGCCTCAAGAAAAAGACCTTTTTTGTTTTTGTCTGCCCCGGTGAATGCACCCTTGACATGACCAAAGAGTTCACTCTCCAAAATATGTTCAGGTAAGGCGGCACAATTAATAGCCACAAACGGGCAATTCTTGGTTTTTCCACTTTGGTGGATGGCCCTGGCGATGAGTTCCTTTCCGGTGCCTGAGGCTCCCAGGACCAAAACCGAGGAATTCGCGTTTTTGATTCTTTCTACAAGGTTAAACACTTTTTGCATGATCGCGGACTGGGCAATGATGCCAAAAGGAAAGCGCTCACCGAGCTTTTCAGTCCAGCCAACCAAACGCTCATGACGTTCCAATTGTTTCTCAACCTGCTCGTAAAGATCTTTGAGCTCAAAGGGCTTGGCAATATAAGAGTTCGCCCCCAGTTCCATAGCTCGCACAGCGGATTCGATGGAGCCAAAAGAGGTGATCATAATAATTACGGATTTGGGAGCAACGATGCGTGCCTTTACGAGAAATTCCATCCCGTCCATGACTTTCATCTTCCAGTCCGTGAGAATGACGGCAAAATCCTGAGTAGCCAGGGTTTCAAGCGCCTCCATCCCGTCTGCGGCCTCAGAAGTTTCATTTCCACGCGAGCGCAAATAATCAGAAACCATGCGCCGCATTTCCGAATCATCATCAACAATTAAAGCACGAAAACCCATTTTCATCACTCCTTAACTTACTCGCGCCTGACGATCAAAACAACCTAAATCTCTTCGCCTGAAAGATTTGTCGTCCCGTGAATCTTGAACTGAATGAAGCTATATGCAAGGATTCCCAGTGCCAAAAATCCACCGAAACTGACAAGGACCAAAAGGCGCATGACTTTGGACTCAGCCATTTCCTGCAGGCTTTCAACCATTTCATCGACGGCCCAGAGTAGATCCTCGCAGGCCGATTCCATTAAAGGGAAATCATTGGGGTTGACCTGAGTTAGATCCCGTAGTCGTTCCAGCTCAGGGCGCAGATTCCTCCATAGTTTGGTCACCAACTGTAAAGTCTCAGGATTTCCACCAATTACAGCCGGGATATAGACCCGGGTTTTGCCGGTGCGCACGGTTCCCATCTGAGTCCAGCCCGAGGAAAGAAAAGCCTGATGGGTCTTGTCAAACAAATCCAAGCTCCTGAGAAGTCGATCAGAAGCTGTTTTGACGCTATGTCTTGCCGTACTGCCCCGTTCCAAAATAAGCATATCTGTAGCCATTCTCTGGATTAGCATGCGTTGTCTGCCTGCCAGGTTCATCAAGAGATGGTCGCGGCGATGGTCCAGTAAAATCCAGAGCGAAGCCAGGCTGACGATTCCACCAAGTAAAGTCAGAATTCCTACAGCGACCAGCAATCTCATAGGCATTTTCATGTTTAGCTCCTTTAGAGTTCAGGAATCACAGACACCAGGGCCTCAAACTTAAATTTTCCGTTGCCTTCTGTTTCAGCTTTCGGGTCTACCAGGTGAAGGTATTTACCGTGAACTGTGTCATACAGTCTTTCCAGTCGATAGTTCCAGACCTTGCCCCCATTTTGAGATTTGGATTCAAGCAAATCCTCAATCCATAATATCTGATCCTCGGTTACCTGAACGAGAAGGTCTTTGTCAGACACAGGGTAGAAAAAGAGAGCATCCTGGTCATGTGAGGATTCCTCAGATAGTTTCCATAAATGATCGATCCATTTTTCATGACTGCCAAAACATTCCTTGATATAGCGATTCAAGATAGCAGCTAGGGCCGATCCCTGTTTGGAGCGGGATTGAACGGGGTCTAGACTGAAGCTCACACCTTCGCGGGTATACTCAAATAGCTGCGTGGCAGTTTTTAGACCTTCATTGTGTAGAAAACTGTAAAAAAGTTCTTTTTCGGTATCAGGCCACCGGATTAGTTTTAAAATTATTCCCGTAAGGGCCGCTGCGGTAAGTGGACCATGATAATCACTGCAAGGCCCATGCATAGTATTCTTAGTTTTCTGGTTGCGCATAATCCAGATCAGGAAGCCAAAGAATAAAAATAATGCGATCCCATAGCTTAGACTGAACCCTTGGAAAATACTGGCATAGTCTTTAAAGCTACTAAGAAATAAACTGACTTCCTGCATGATCTAATCCTTGCGAGTCTCTATCTAGCATAGAAGCATCTTCCATGCCAATATGGTGGGGGAGGACCTGACTATAGGCAGGCCAGCTAAAATGGAAGGGTTACTTGATCAGAGGGAGTTGAATGCTGACTACGGTGCCCTCGAAAGGGGCGGACTTAAAATCAATTTTGCCCCCATAACCCTCTACCAGCCACTGGGTCAGAGATAATCCCATTCCTGTTCCAATTCCCCTGCGACGAGTGGTGAAAAATGGGTCGAAAATCCGAATCTGATCTTCCTCGCGGACCCCCGATCCAAAATCTTGGATACGAAAAAGTAGGTTTTTTTTCTGACGCTCAATACGCATGCATACCCTGTGGTCATCATCGTCTGCATAGGATTCGAGGGCATTTTGAACGAGGTGTCTTAGGATGGTTTCAAGATGATGTCTTGAAATTTTTACGCGGAGGTTTTTAAGCCCATTTTCGATGGATAGTTGGGTCAGGGGTAGGTTTTCAGCCATAGCCAGGAAGTCCTCAATGCTGGAATTGGACTCCGGAAAAACCCGGGCTTGAGATGAATACTGAAGTAAAGTCTCCACGACTCTCTGGATACGGTAGGCTTGATCATGAATACAGTCCAGGGAGTCTTCAATCTGACCTTGCCTGTATTGACCGCGTAGCATTTCTACCCTGCCTTGTAAAATACTGAGCGGGGTGCCCATCTCATGCGCGATTCCTTCGGCCAGAGTCTCAAGGAGTTTGCGCTTTTCCTGAGCAATCTGTTCCTTAACCGACACGAAGCTGTCCTTTGTAGATGGGAATGACCATCTTGAGAAAAAAGGTATAGATGAGAAAACCCATGGACCAGATTCCAAGGCAG
>CAZRLV010000372.1:0-3710 GCA_964600955.1 uncultured bacterium | reverse complement strand
AGCCTCTTTGACAACTTCTTGGGCCGTACTCAAGACCATGGATTTAGAAACGGGTACTTTCAGCTCAGCGTCATACTCGGCGGTTTTACGAGCCAGACTCCCCAAAATATTCAAACCCGCCAGGGTCTGGATATCATCAATGTCCATAATTCCCGGGATATAAAAACAACCCCGACCCATCTCCGTAGCGCGCCCCACAGCCTCTGAAATACTATTGAGAGCCGGAATTCGACGGATATACAGCTCACCTCCCGAACGTGCTTTTTGAATGAAAAAAAGGATGCAAGCACAGAGAACAAAAAGGAAGAAGAAGGTGAAAACCTCGCCGGATTTAACAATCCCACCCGGACCGATATCAGCAAAAACAGAGGAACCGGGGGCCAATAGAAAGGCAACAGAGAGAGTTTTGATGCTACGTGAAATGGATGCCATAGTTTTAGCGTCTAAGCTTTAACGGTTTTGGTGAAAAATCAGCATACCCCTAGATGGGGAAAGGAATCAAGAAAAGAAGGAAGGAGTAGGGGAGAAGGAACTACAGAACTATCGGAACTAAAGGAATCATCGGAATGGAGAAAATGCACCGTTCGTCATCCTGAACTTGATTCAGGATCCATCTTTTCTTCTCCTACAGCCTTAGAATCTTCTCACGGTAAGGAATAGGGCTGAAGGGTTGTTTTATCGCGTGAATAGATCCAGGTTCCTTTTTTTTGGGAGAAATTTGTGATTTTGGTTTCGATCGTTGAATGCGTCGTGGAGGGGCTGGATGGATAGCTGACCTGGTAGAAGCCTGGCGGGGGGGTGGATTGAAAATCAAAGAGGGCTTGAATTTCGTTGTCGAGATGGGTTGGGGTTGTTGCACCGCTATAGCCCAGGCTGAGAAGATTCCAACCGGCCTCCAGATCGATTGGGATTCTAGGGTCAAAACTTGAACTGACCGCCAGAGTTGTTAAGATTGAAGACTTAACCCAAAAAGACTGGCCCTGAGTGAGATTTGAGCTTAAGGCCGTGGAGGTGGAGTTTTCCGCTGAAGCTAAAGAATCAGGGCAGAAATGATAAAAGCCCCCTCCATAGTAGCTATAAGCACAGGAGGTCATAGAGGATTCAAAAACTGAAAAATAATCCCCCGGGGTCTGCTGGGGCAGGGGGAAAACGGAGATCAAATTCCAGCCAGACTCCAGGCTGTAATTTGTATTAAAACTCTGGGTTTGAATCTGATGGCTGAAGGTCGAAACGGTGCTGACTGAGGCAGAATTCTCACTCAGCGAGGTCAGGCGCAAAGAAACATCCCCCGTAAACCCTACCCCAAGCTCCCGAAACGCAAACCAGGTCAAACTCTGGGTCGGGGCCGTAGAAAGCGAACCTAGCTCCGTCGACAGAATCCAGGATGATTCTCCATCGGTGGAATACTCGGCCCGCACCTGACTGACAACCTTACCGGAAGGCACAGACAGTCCATAGCTCAACTCGAGGCGATTGTTAATAAATATGGGAGTCAAGCTCAGGGTGGTGGGCTCGGAAGGAGGTGGATTTACCGCAATTGTGGTGATCAACCCGCTAGAGCCTAAAGCCGAGGCCCTCAGGGTGTCGGAGGTATCTAGCATTAAATGCGTGGAACTGGTGCGTCCGGAGAGGCTGGTGGAAATGGGTTGCGAGAGGAAGGTTTTTGAGTTGAGGGCGGATTCTTGCAAAATTGCGAGTATTTTCTGACCTACGGAATCCGCTTCAAGGCTGACTGCCAGGAGACGCTGAGTGGTGGCGTTGAAGTTCGTAGCGGAACTAGCCTCTGCCTGAATTCTAAAGGAATCTCCGTCTTTGATGGAGCTGATTTCCTGATCGAGAGCTGGGTCTAAAAAGCTAAGTTTGCTCAGAGTCCAGTCTCTTGAAACCGGGTCAGATAGACTGTTTTGTTCCGTGGAGAAAATAGAGGAATTGGGGTTGAGCTGGATCAGGGATTCGGTGGTGGTATCGCGCTTTGTATAAAATTCGTGTAAATCCCCAAGAACCAATGTATGGGCCGGGTCAGAAGCAGTGTTGGCAAACTCAAAGGGTGAATCTAAAGAGGTATCTACCAAAAACTCGGTAAACCTCAGGTGATTTAAGCTGGCCTTGTCCGTGGCTCGAAAATTCACGGCCACCGAATCCCATTCCTGAAAAAAATTATTGATCAGATGCACATCGGCATTTGCGCTATCGATTAAAATTCCCCGTGAGAGCTTCTCAAAGACAGAATTATAAATTCTTGGACGACCTCCGCCGCCAGTGATGATCCCCTTCTTTTGACTGGGATAAGTCTGTCCGATGCGGACTCCAAAATTACATTCAGTCCAGGTTACGTGCGCAAAAACATGCTCACTGCGATCTCTGATTTCCACACAAGGACCACTAGAGCCAAAACCTCCCCCTGAAATCAGCACATGATTTAAAAAAGAAGGTTTGTCCTGACTAGCTCCGAAAAATAGAGTGCCCCAGTTTTCACGCCCGCTTTGGGTGGACAGAATCTTGACCGGCTTCGTAGCCGTTCCCAAAGCCTTGAGACTTCCTAAAATTGTGATGTCAATGCGAGTACTGGGGAAACTACCTGACGAGTCGGCCCCTAAAAGTAAAACCGTGCCAGATTCCAAAACCAGGGTCGATGATGACTCTAGCAAAATATCGCCGTCTTCAATCAGATAGGGGCTCTTAGCCTCAGTCCAGGTATTTGTTCCCTCCAAAATATAGCGCGAAACCGTTGTACCTGCGAAATTTGTCAAATTTGAGGGAGTTGCCCCGGACTGGCTCTGAAAGCCAGAAAAACTCAAAGTGGTGGGCTGAGTCCGCATGAGACTCCCATCATAGAGAACTTGAATTCGATTGGACGTGATTTTACTCACCTGAAGATTTCCAAGGCTGGGATCAAAACTCAGGGAAGAATTTGAGGGAGAATCCATCACGGTTCCCGTAAAATCAATCAACAGGGTTCCTGGCTGAGATGAATCGACCGCAAGTACCTGAAAGCCTTGGGTTACGCTGATATTCATGGATTCACCGAGTTGAGCCGATGAAAAATCTACGGCCACACCGTTAGGGTTTCCGCTATAGGGCTCAGCAAGGAAGTTTCCTGAAGGCCCAAAGGTTTGAGAACTGGCTAAACTCCAGGCATCATCGGCGTTAGATACTCCCCCAGAGCCGTCCAGGTCCTGCGCGGTGGATGCCTCTTCAACATCCAAAAATTTACGGGAAGCATCCGTTTGGATTCGATTCCTATCCCAGCGATTGGATCCATCTCCAAAGCCTGCATCCAAAAAGGCACGCGACTCATCCACATGCAAGATCAGAATCCCCGTGGAGTCGATTGAGTTATCCAGGGGTAGGTATTGATCCCAGTTTTTCACCCCGCCGGTCAGACTGCCGTTATAGCGGTTCTCCAAAAGAAAATACTCCTGAGGGTTTGCGGGACCTTCGGCCTGAATTCGTAAAACATTCCCTCCCAGGGCGGGGGGGACAAGGGTTGTCGCACCATCCACCGCATCAAGCGGTGTAACCCAGCCCAGAAAAAGCTTACTCCAGGCACAAAAGCCAACCGGGACAGTGCCAACCTGATCCGGCCCTCCGAAACTGCCTCCGCTCATTACACCCCAATCGCCTATTCCCTGATTGAAATTACTCGGGCTGGCATCATAGAGATCGGGAAGCCCCAGCTCATGACCGTACTCATGCACAATCACGCCAGT
>CAZRLV010000371.1:0-3711 GCA_964600955.1 uncultured bacterium | reverse complement strand
TAAACCAATTAAAAAATTACATTAAACACGAAGATTTAGATGCAATCGCCCTGATTTGGGCCATTTCCTGACTTTTCTAACGCTCCAAAATATGGTAAGCTACCCCGCATAAGGAGTTGTGTGCAAATTTTGCAAAGAACTGGGAGGGATTATGCAAAAAGTAGGAATTTTTTTATCGATATTGGTCTTTTTAGGGGGTTTGGCAGGTTGCGGTGGAGGCGGGGATTCATCCACGTCTACTGCCACACCTGCAGCGCCCGTATTAACAATTTCCGGGGTTGCCAGTGCTGGGAAACCGGTCACCAACGGAACCGTAACTCTAAAGGATGCCAATGATGTCCTTGCTACGGATACCCTGGATTCTCAGGGGGCTTATTCCATCAATGTGACAACTCTTGTGGCCCCGTTTCGTCTGCGGGTCGTTGGTTTTTCCGGAGGATTGGCTCAGGAGCTTTTTTCCGTGGCCGTAGCTCCCGATACAACAGCTAATATCAACCCACTATCGCATATAGCATTTGCTGAGGCCGCCGGATTAGACAACCCTAAAACAGCCTTTGATTCGGCTGGAATTGGCGACATTACCACGGCCAGAGTGAACACAGCGGTTGCAAACCTGAAAACAAATCTTCTATCGACATTTCAAGCACAGGGATTTTCTGGAGCGGACATTGATCCCATTAGTGGAGCTTTTGTCGCAGATGGAACCGGACTTGATCGGGTCTTTGATTTCATGGATTTCAAGCTCAATACAGCTTCAGGAGCCGTTACCGTTAAAAATCGTGCTGACGGATTGCAGATCGCATCGGTTATAAGAGGAAACTTGGGGGGATTAAGTGCTGCGGGTGCTGTAAAGACCACCCGCATCATTGACCTGACATCAGTCAGTGAGTCTGATATTGCCAGCCTGATTCCAACGCTTCCACTACCGGTCGCAAAAGAAGTCAGTGTGGTTGGAGCTAAAACGGCCACCTCAGCCACAGTACAATCACTATCCATTGCGGCATCCAGGTTGCGCCGAGCCTTGTATGCCGTGATCCAGGTGGATGCCCTCCCGGCAGACTCGGATTATTTTGAAGACGAAACTCATATCTATGTGGAAGAGCGCTCCATGGATTCATTTGAGACGGTTAATGAGATTCTTTGTTCCATTGAGCAGTCCCGCTATGATGATATGGTCAATAAAGGGCCCTACACCGCCCAAATCGACACCACTTTATGTGAGAGTGACGAAGATAGCGCCGGAAACGCTGGTGCCGAGTCTCAAAATCAAAGCTCGGGCTCAGGCCAGCCAGAATTTGAGCTTTGGACCCAGGATTCCATCCGACAAGACAATGACTCAACGCATGTGGTCAAAACCTGGATTCACCAGGAGGGAGGCGAATTTGAACCTTCCGCTGTGATTAGAGCTCATACTGAAATCACAGAGGCTGTGAGTGACTCAAACCCTTATGGACTTTTTACCTTAAACTTCAAGGCCCATCCTTTAACCAGCCAGGGGGTTGAAGATACCACGACCACGACCTTTAAAGGTTTTTTGAAAACTGAAATAGATGCTCAGGGAAAGGTGGTACTCAATTTTGCTCTAGAAGGAGGGTTTGCATCCCCCATGGGAGCGATTAGTTTCACCCAAAGAGCCGTTTTGGATAAAAATCCGGATGGAGAAGATGGGGCAGGAAGATTATTTGGAATCGAGTCACACCCTTCTCAGAGTGGAACCGAAATATCGAGCTTTGACTTCAGTGTGGCCTTTGATGACGACCATTTTCTAAGGTCCGGTGAGGGACAAACCCATTGTTTCCTGCGAGACAGTTTCAACGAGACTGCCTGGAGATATGGAGTTTATGACAATACGGGCAGTCGCGTGACGCGCAACTCCGGTTTTTCCATCGCCTATGACGATGGAAATAATATATACGAAGGCTGGATTGGTTTCTGGGGGTTCTGGTTCCCTAGAGAGGTAAATGTCCCTGGTGGCGCCACCGTAGAACGTCGGTCTCAGGAAGCCAGTGAAGCCACCTCCTATACCGTATTCAAAGCCCCTGGGAAGCTGATCCGCCACACGCGCGATGTCCTATCCCTGGGGGAAATCAAAAACATCCCCTTGCAATACCACGAAAACTCGGGGCAAGGACCGGGAACGGAATTTCAGATTATTTGGAATGGCACCAATTTCTTAAAAACTGATCAACTGATCCAGGATTCAGACAATGGATTTAATTGGACCGCGATCACCCCCCCCACCGTTTTTGACGTGCTTAATTCCGGGGAATTTGCCTTTGGCTTCTGGTCACGGGCTTTGGGTGGAAATGGTTTTGTTCAAATTCAGTCTGAAGGTATCTTTGGACCTGAAACCATTGCTGCCATAGATAATGATACCCCGGTGATCTTTCATAAGGAAGAGACGGTTTACCCAGGGGACAATGCTCTGCCAGCCAGCTTGGCCTGTTTTCAAGAATGTCCTGACAGTTCAAACCTTCTTGGCTCAAGCCCATTCCATCCCAGTCAGTATCACACGGCGACGAGTACTTCCAACCTCGTTGCTGGAACAGACTATTATACCTACAACCTTGATGAAAATAGCCTGACCCTCACGGAAGGAACCAGCTCTATTACTATCAGCACCTCATCCAATGAGTTTCGATTTGGACTGCGCTCCGGCCCCATGATGGACCCGGCGGATTTCTCTCAAATTGCCTGTCAATTTGGCTCCACGGGGGAGTTGGATCACACCTGCGCTTATAAAATCTGGAATGAAGTGGATACCTTCTACACCTGGGAAACCGGGGTCAATGAATGGAACCGCTTTTCAGGTCTCCAGGATCCAGAGGATCAAAGCTTTCTTAGGTTTGAAGAGCCTCTACGTCTGAGATATTCCCATGTTCGTTCCGATCTGACCACTGCCGCCTATATGCTGGATTACAGTGGATTTGGAGATCTGCATGGAATCCCTGGAAAATGTATCGATCCTGATACGGGAGCGGACGCTGATTGCGGCCCCAATTCACGCTGGATTCCGGAATTTACCATTCCTGATGCCTCGCAACTGACATCACAAACCACTTCCGGAACCGTTGATTATATTGTCAAAGCGCTGGAGAAAGAGCAGCGTATGAGCGTGGGTTCAGCTTCAGATTGTGGGAGTCTGGCTACCTCAGTTTTTACCCTGCCCACTCTCTCGGATTGGGTGGATCCAAGCATTGGATCTGAACCTACGGTTACAGGAGCCGCATCTGTAGTTGGAGGGGTTTTACAGTAATAGGCTCTTAAGCACCTGGTGAAAATCCGGGAAGGAAACAGCGACACAATGGGGGTCATCCAAAGGGGTGGCCCCTTTTGCGATAAGGGCTGCGATGGAAAAAGCCATTGCAATGCGATGATCGGAGAATGTGGTAATTTCCGTACCGCTTAGTGGAGTAGGACCTGTGATGATCAGATCATCCCCACGCTCAATAATATCAGCCCCCATGCGTGTAAGGTTGATTAATATTGCCGCGATTCGATCGCATTCTTTTAAACGAAGTTCACTCAAACTATTGAGGATAGTGGTCCCTTCAGCCTGAGTAGCCAAAACAGCCAAAATAGGGATCTCATCAATAGCGGTGACTGGCTCGAAGGGTTCAAGCTCTATTGCTTGTAAGCGCGAAAAGCGAATTTTTAGGTCCCCGATCTCCTCGGCTCCAGAGATGCTACGATCTAGAATTTCGATCTCTG
>CAZRLV010000370.1:0-3713 GCA_964600955.1 uncultured bacterium | reverse complement strand
CTTGAAGGAAAGAGTTCCGGTCAGGTGTTTCCAAGTTTAACCTGCTTTAATGACGGAGAATCAGCCCTTGAGATTCATTCTGTGGGATTTTTGAAAATAGGGAAAATGATTCTGACCGGATTTAAGAATAACCTGGCGGACCACTGTACCATCGGGCTGGATATCCTAAATAGCAGGCATCTAAGTCTGGAACAGTTGTTTATTTTGGGTCACGCAGATAATGGTGTTGTTGTGGATTCGAGCCGGGGTATTCGAATTGCTTCAAGTGTTATTTTTGATAATACGGTCGCCCTAAACCTAAAGAACTCTCTAACTCGAAACCAGTATAATACATACGATAAACTCACCATTTCTGGCAATTTGGGGGCTATTTCCGTGGCCCAATCCTTTGCCACCTCCATTAGAAACTCTATTATTTTCGATAACGCTAACAGTAACTGTCTGAATCAAGATTCAAACAATCCTCCGACCAGGTTCAGTATTCGCTTTACACTTTGCAATCAACCTGGGGCGATTGATCCCTTGTTTACAGAAAATAACAGCTTTAATCTGGCCGGGTCCGGTTCTGGATTCGACCCACTGTTCAGGTCCAATGATCCTCTGGTTCAAAGAACCCGACCCTATGATGCCTTTCTACTCAGCTCAACCAATGTCGCCTCTTCCATAGCTTTGAATGCTGGAGATCCAGACTATCCGGCGACACATGTCAGTCCAGAGTTTTTGGAGCCTTTGAATACTACGCTACCTGTAACTGACCAGGCAGACCAGCCAGGAGCCATCGATCTTGGGGCTTTTGAGCAGGCGCAAACTGATGTAGATGGCGATGATCTAAATAATAACCTTGAAACTGAGGTGGGGCTGGATGCAAATGAGCCTTCAGATGCATCGGCTGACCCCGATCAGGATGGCCTTTCTAACCTGGATGAACTTTCTCTTCACGGCACATCAATCACGACCGCAGATACGGATTTCGACGGATTTTCAGATGGAGTCGAAGTCAGCATTGGGTCAGACCCGTTGACGGACGACGCAGACCAAATCCGCACCTTGATTCCAAAGCCTCTGATTCTTCCACATGAAAGAAACCTGCCTCCCTCAATTTTTGTTCTGGATGGAATTGATCGCAACGGGCGCTCAGTTCTAAACCTGTGGAAACTTTTGCAAGGTCCGGTTTCTGAAGAAGAACTCTTTCTCGACAACACAAGCCGTAGTCTTACAGTTCTGGCCAAGAAGGACGGAACCTATACCATTGGACTGGACCAAAAACTGCTTACGGGCACCACGGGCTCCCTGGCACTTCAGTCACTGGAATCTGACCGGGATATTACCACCGTAACCATTCAGGATCTTCCTCCAATGGGCGCATCCTCTATTTTTACGGAAGTCCAGATATTACTCAAAATCCTTCGTATGACCCCAATGGAAGCCCCATTCTCAGTTATGAATGGCAACTCATTGGGCCGCAGAACCCGCCCGCCAATCTGATTGATTTCACCAGTCCCACCCCCTTTATGGTTTTAACAGATCGCAGTGCCATTTATGAATTTAAGCTGAAGATCAGTTCTTCGGGTTCGGGAGGATTTCAGACCACGATTTCCCACTCCAGCTTTAAAATTTCGATTACTGGCTCAACAGCCTCGCTGCCACAGGCTGACGCAGGACTGGATTCCTTTGGGCTCGCAAATTCCACATTGACTCTTAGTGGTTTGGGATCTGGGGATCGGGAACACTCTCAGCTAACCTGGTACTGGAGACAAACTGGAGGCCCATCGATTCAGTATCTAAACCCCAGCGTCTGTTCATTGGAGATATTTCAACCATCAGCGATCACAGGGACAACCACCGCCTGTTCAACCTCTCCGCTACCCGAGTTTGCGGCAACATCGCCGGGAGTCGCCGATTTTGAGCTGGTTGTATCCAAGGAGGGACCTTCTGGGAGTATTTTCTCAGAACCTGATCCTGTCACCGTTACCATCGATTCAAGCACAAACGCTGTTCCAGTAGCCGCTATTTTGCCCGTGGAACCAGCCCAGGTACAAAGTATTGTAACCCTTGTTGGCAGTGATTCATTTGATCGTCCGGCTCTCCTGAATCAGAGTTTTTCCACCCAGCTTTCCTACCGCTGGGCTCAGGAATCCGGCTCTACAATTTATGTGCAAAGTCTAACCAGCCCCACCCTCTCCTTTCGACCCCTTGAGATCGGATTCTATGAGTTTTCGCTTCAGGTGGCAGACAGCCAGGGACTTTGGTCCAAAAAGGTCAGGACTCAAATCAGTGTAGACAGCACTGCTATCAAACTACCCATAGCCCTCGCAGGCGAAGATCAGAATGGTCTGGTCAGACGTTTCATTGTCCTGGACGGATCTGCAAGTCTGGGCGGTAGCAAGCCCGTCCTTAATTATTTTTGGAAACAGACAGGCGGACCTGAGGATGTTGAGTTACCTGGTTTACCCACGGCAACCGTTGCCTTTCAACCGACTCAACCAGGCAGATTCTCCTTTTCATTACAGGTAGCCAGCGAGGACTTCACCTCCCTGCCAGATGAAGTTTCCGTCATCATTAACTCAGATGAGCAATCCATTCCCGTGGCAAATGCCGGCAATGGCCAGACCGTCGCCTTTAATTCCGTAGTAACACTAGATGGAGGCAGAAGTTTTGACCGGGACAACAGTGCCTTACTGTATTTTTGGCAGCAAGTTTCAGGTAGTCCGGTGGCGCTGAGCCAGCCTACATCGGTAGTGACCACCTTTCTTGCGTCTACCCCAGGAATATCCAGTTTTTCTCTCACGGTCAATGATGGCTTATCCAGCTCTAATCCAAGTTTCACGACAATCTCCACTCTTGAGGAGGGTGAGCAAGCCCCCCAGGGATCTATTCAACCCTTTGACCCCACCACGGTCCTAGATTCTGATTCTCAGGGCGGCGGCTGCTTTATTGTAAGCGCAAGCTTTGGATCGAATAGCTTTCCTGTTCATTTTTTTACGGCGATTCGTGATCAAATCCTTCTAAAAGCTCCCGGTGGGAGAGCTATCATGCAGCAATATTACCTGAGATCCCCTCCACTTGCGCATCTGGTTAGCAAAAACCTCATCCTGAAACATTGTACACAGACAGGCCTTGTAACCCTTATTCTCTTCATGGTAGGGTTTCCACTGTTCCTGATCTTTAAACTTGCAAGGTTCGTGTGGTCCAACCATGTCCTATGAAGAACATAAAATTTCTGAGCTGGAATCTGAGTTAAAGCTCTTAAGAGATCAGGTCCAACATTATCAGGAGCAGGCTGCCTCAGATCAGGGAATTCCAGCCGACCAGCTTGGCGATACCTATCGAGGACATCTTTTGCTTGAGGCTGTTCGCAATATCAATCGCGGCCTTTTAGAAGCACCCAATCGATCCTCGCTTCTAGCGGAAATTATGCTTGAGGCCCGCAAGGTTTTGCATTGCGCGGGAAGCTCGGTGCTACTCCTAAATGATGAAGGCACTGCCCTTTATTTTGAGGTGGCTCAAGGAGAAAAGGGACAGGCCGTCAAAGAATTACTCCTCGATATTAATGAGGGTATCGGGGGTTATGTCGTGCGTACCGGGAAAACTGTCCTGGAAAACTCCCCCTATGAAAACCCCCATTTCAACCCTGATTTTGACAGTTTTCATTTTTAGCTGTATGGGACCCGGGACCCCAGGTCCGCAAGGTGAGCCTGGTTCCATGGGTCCAC
>CAZRLV010000369.1:0-3741 GCA_964600955.1 uncultured bacterium | reverse complement strand
TCGATGCGCAAAAAGCGCTGCCCCAATGGCGCCCGTATAGATACTATCCGCGGATATATTAACCTTAACCTCCCCATAGTTCTCATCAATTAGTTTGTATAAAGCCTCAACAGCTGCCTGGTTTTTAGCCACTCCGCCTGTGAAGGTGAACTCGTCCACGACTCCACCGCTACGCGCCAAAAGGCTCATGGCCCGCAGAATAATGGCACGGTGTAGACCGCTGAGAATATCCTCGCGCCGCTCTCCAAGAGCGAGTCGCTCACGCAGTTCGGCTCCGGCAAAAACCGTGCAGGTTGAATTGATCTTAACGGTCTTATGCGCCTGCATGGCCATGGGGCCCAGTTCATGCACTCCCATATTCATCTCGTCTGCGATATAACCCAGATAACGGCCACATCCTGCCGCACAACGATCATTCATCTGGAAATTGGTTACGATTCCCTGGGGGTCCACCTGAATGGCCTTGGTGTCCTGGCCTCCGATATCAAGGACGGTACGAGTCTGTGGAAACATATAATGCGCGCCTAGCCCATGGCAGAGAATCTCGGAGCGGATCTGCTCTTTCTTAAACGGCAGGGTCTGGCGGCCATAACCTGTGCCGATGGTTTCAAGAACCTCAAACTTCAAATCAATGGCACTTTGGGTTGCCTCCTCGATCACCCCGGAAAATTTTTGAAATTCTTCAAGCTTTCCCAGCTCCTTTGCGGCAAATTGCAAATAACTTACATAATGCGAAGCAAAATTTACTCCTTCGACTCTGAGAATAGCTTTATCATAAATACTAGAAAGCTTCTCAAAAGAGATGGATTCATCCTGACTCAATGCTTCTGCGTGCTCCATATATTGACTGGATGCGATATCACGAAAAAAATCACTCTGAACCTTCATGCCCGGACGAAAAACAGCTTCGGCCTGATTTCGCATTCGATCAAACAAAGCTCCCATGGCTCCTTGGTAAACCTCCCTGGAGCCCTGATTGGACCATTCATCCATGGAACGCACACAAACTTGCTCAAGGAGTTGGAGCTGTTCAAGATGCTGGGACAGTTTGAATTTACACCAAAACCACTGGATTAATTTCTCCGTTTTCTCGCCTTCGCCTATGGTTTGTTTAAGGGCACGCTCAAGGCATTGAAAACGCGAATTGATGGCCGCTTCCTCACTGGCGATTTCACAGGCCAATTCATAATTACTGCGTGAATTCGTGATTCCCCGCCCCAAAATTTTTTCATTCTCATCCAAATAAACCGCCTTGGTGGTGGTGGAACCCAGGTCAATCCCGATATAGCATTTCATAAGAATTCCTTAGCGTTTGGCCTCGATCATTTGAAAATAGGACTCAAGACGGTTCTTAATATTGGACGGAGAGAAATAACGTGGGTCTACCAGGTCAGACTCGATAAATCCACCGGGTTTGCCAGTTCTCTTCTCAAGTTCGCGTAAAATCGGCAGTTGGCCTGCCGAAAACGAGTTGCAGCTCTTGATGGAATTGATTAAAAAGCCATCCGCCTCAAAATGCTGCATGGATTTTTCAAGGTAATCGATGCGGCTGGGAAGGTTTAGATTGGTATAACAGCCCAGACAATATTCGGCCAGACTCTCAAGCGGACGCTCTGGATCATGCCGAAACCCCTGATCATAGAGTCCGCCAACCTTGCTATAAGAGGAGCTGACAACCACGGCACCTTCGTCATAGAACATTTTCCAAAACTCGCGAAAACTGGTCCAGTTCGGGGGACCCTCCACCACCAGTCGATAACGCTCTTCATTCATGGTTCCTTCGGGTGTGATGGGACCGGCCCCGACACTGATTCTCTGGGCCACCTCCTCGGAGAGCTTTTCATAATAGCGCTCACATTCCTCCAGTCCACGAAAGGCCGTGAAGATGGGACCCACATAATATACGCCTCCAAAATAAGCATCTATTGGTGAAGGTCTATGTTTTGCAGAATCCCAAACCTTGACCAGATTAGCTTCTGATCTTGAAGAGCTCGCCATAAACATTTTTAGCTTCTCCTCGTCCAATTTATTGCCAGACATTTTTTCCATCACCGGGATCACCTCGTCTTTGAGTTGACGTACGGCATACTCCACCATGGGTGCGGCGATCTCACCGTCGGCCTGATAGGGGATGTGCAACATGACCACGGGACAGTCGTACTCCTGCTTGAGAAGCTCAAACCATTTCATAAAGGTGAAGCACCCGGTGTAGCTAAGCAGTAAAAGATCGGGAGGAGGCAGGGGTTTTCCGGTTGGTCCGATATTACCTTTCTTGAGCATACCGATGTCACATTTGACATAAGTGCAAACATCCTCTGAATGGCCGTATTTTTCAGCCTCCATGACGTAATCCCCGCTTTTTTTGCGCATTCCGGACTGCAAGGCATTAATTTCGGGATGCACGGGCAGCATGTCGAAACTCCAGATCAATTCATTGAGATTTCCAGGCACAAAGGTATAAACCACCTTTGTGCCAGTCTCTTTCACTTGAGTGAGGCTTTCAAAGTGATTTGCGATCATGTCCTTTTGCAGGACCATGCTTTCTTCTTTTTGAATCTCAGGATTAAGCTCAGCTTGGCTTTTGTTTTTCATACATCCCCCCAGAGTTTAATGGAATCGGCAAAGGTTCCGGTCTGTTCCTTGATCACCTGAAATTGTCCCGTATTTTCGCTGTATTTGAAGGCAGTATGTGGAACTCCTTCACGCTCAAGCGCATCTACAAGCATGGGCTGTTCCAAAAGAGCCGGGTCACAGAAGCTCGGAGCGGCAAAAATCACGCCATCGGCTTGAAGATTGCGCACCTGCGAGAGTAGATAAGCTCCTTTTTCTTCCTGATCGATATAGCGCGAAGCATTGGGGATTCCATTCTCAAGATAAGCGCTGGCCAAAGCATCAACGGGATGTTCGCCCTCTTCAATATTTTTCAGCAGATATCTTGCTCCCAGAATCCAATCATCATCGACGATATAGCAACCACTTTGTTCTAGTGCCCGGATCAGGGAGGCCGGGGGTTGCTCGCAAAATACTCCTGTGACCAGAACCCGGATATAATCTCTTTTTGGCCGCTCTTCTTCACCGACCAAGTCCATATAACGATCGAGTAACCTCGTATGTTCAGTGACCTCCAGAACATTGCCCGCACGCATCAAAATATAGAGTTCATAGCTACTGATCTGGTGCGGACTTTCTGATCGCAGTCGGTATAAGGCGTCAATCGCTTCACGGTTGCGGTTATAGAGTCGTATGGAGTTATTCAGGTTCTGATCCGTGATCTCCCTGCCGCCAAGTGCTTCCAGTCCGGATTTTAACTCCAGAATTTCATAGCGGTAGAACTTACCCCCGATCTCCGGATTGAAGTTCTGAGGAAAATCCATGTATTTCACATAGCGATCCTTGAAGAGAATCTTCCAGATTCCACTGAGATTTCGTATCACATCACAGATAGCTGGAAAAAGCATGCCGTCAAGGGCGTCGAGCTTGCCATTTAGACCCAGTTCTATGGTGGAGCGGGGGATATGACAGATATAGGATTGATAGAAGGCGTCACCGCGAATTATCTCCAAATTATCCCCACCTCCCATGATGCCAACCGGCAGCATTCCCGCCGCGTGAATGACTTCTCTTGGGACATAGACGGGGAGATAGCCGATGGCCTTGCCCCCGGTACGCTCTTTCCATTCCTTGACCGAGGAAAGGCTAAGATCTTCGTAGAGGTCCTCAGAGCATTTGAGAAGCTGATCG
>CAZRLV010000368.1:0-3788 GCA_964600955.1 uncultured bacterium | reverse complement strand
ATCCGCTAGGTCAATAGGCTCAAGCCACTGAACTTGACCAACGCTGCATTTTCTGGCGAATATTTTGAACAGCGCCTACGATCTCGTCTTTGTGGAAGGGTTTGACCAGGTATTCTTCCACGCCTAGGGCCATGATTTCATTTACATAGTCTTCACTGGGATGGCCAGTAATGACAATCATTTTCGTAGCAGGATGAACCTCTCTCAATTTGGGGATTAGTTCAATTCCCGACATTTCAGGCATATTAATATCGGTGATAACGATATCGTAAGGAGTACTTTGCATTTTCTTGATGGCCTTATCCGGTGATGAGCAACCCTCAGCGTTAAATTCATCAGGGTCAGACAGAAACGCCATGATGAGTTTGACCATGACGCGGTTATCATCAATGATGAGAATATTGGAAGGGGGGTGACTGCCTGGAGAGGGGCTTTCAACAATGGTTTTCTCCTCAAGCTCAATAGAGAATGAGGTTCCCTGACCCGACGTGGAATCGACAGTAATTTTTCCACCCAGTTCTTCCACGTGAAACCTGACGGCGTCCAGACCAACACCTCGACCCGAAGTTTTTGAAACAGTCTCCTTGGTAGAAAACCCCGGACTAAAGATTAGATTTATGATTTCATCTCTGGAGTACTCCTGTCCCTTTTCAAGAAGCCCCTTTTTCAGTCCTTTTTGTTTGAGAGCCTCAAGGTCTAGTCCCTTGCCATCATCTTGAAGGGTAAAGATGTGAGAGTGCTGGGTACGGATGTACCCCAGTGAAATATTTCCTGCGCGCGGTTTCTTGGCTTTGGCACGACCCTGAGCGTCTTCGATACCATGATCGAGGCAATTTCGCACAAGATGAGAGAAAACCGGAAGAAGCGTATTGACTTGCTTACGTGGTAATGGGGTCGTATTTTTTGAGCTCTGCCAGTTAATTTCTTTACCTAGCTTTTCTGCAATACCTTCGGCCTCGTTCTCCAGAGTTTTGGAAAGCCAGGGGAAGGAATACTCATTAAACTGCGAGAGCCAGTAATGGATGTCCTCACGCTTGAGATCGTTCAATGTGCTTAGAAAGTCCCCATACTCGCTCATAGGAATAGTGACCTGCTCTTGATGTCCGGGATCACCGTAAACCTTGATAAACAACTGAAGCAAGGAGTCAGTTGAGGCCATGATCGCATACAGTGCCTTCTTGCGGTCCTCGAGTACCCCTCCCTCTGGAAAGCTTTTTTCTTCAAGATGTTTCACCCAGTGATCTTCCTCCTGGTGCAAAATTCCGGCTAGATGATCGAGGGAATAACTTTGAGTCAGACCTTTTAAGGTGTGGTAATTTCTAAAGGCTTCACTGCAGCGGAGCTCTGGTTTAGATTTTGACTCCGGATTGAAAGCTGTACGAATAAGAGTTAGATGAGCTTGCAGGGTTTCGAGGAATTGATTGAAGTTTCGCTTCCCATGCTGGACCATAGACATGATGGAGGCCATGGTTTCCATAGACTCTCTATTTTTGCGCTCAACCTCTTTTTCGAGGTGGTATCTATCGGTATGGTCCGAGAGGATCGTCATAAATCCTTTGATCTTTCCATCATCAAAAATTCTCTGAAAAGAAATATTTATAATTCGACCTTCAATCTGCAAGAGTTGCACCGACAATGCTTCCCAGTTTTCCATCTTTGGATGTTTCCATCCATAGTCCAGCCACGATGGAATCTGCTCGACCACGCCTTTGTCACCATTATGAACATGCTCAAATGGGAGTTTAGGAAGACAGACCCCCTCTAGCTCTTCGCGTCCCAGAAGTTCCTTGCAGCTACTTGAGAATCCGGGGGCAATTACACCGTAGCGGTCCACAATGACAAAGCCGTCATGAATATTCTCAAGAATATCACGATTATTGCGCAGAGCGCTGACAAGGTCACGGGTTCGTGCTTCGACTAACTCTTCCATCTGGGAATAGAGGATGGTGGATTCAAGGCTCACAGCCGCATGGGTACAAAAGCCCGTAAGAAGCGTGATGTCAGACGGAGTGAAATCGCCTTGATGTTTGTTGAGTACCTGAATGACGCCAATGACTTTGTTTTCGATATTGCACATGGACATGCAAAGAATATTGCGTGTTTGGTAGCCAGTTTTTCGATCCACTTCAGGGTTGAATCGTGGGTCCGAATAGGCATCAGGAATGAGCACGGTTTCACGAGTTTCAGCCACGGATCCGGCGATCCCCATCCCAACCGGAAAGCGGATTTCTTTGCCCCCCATGCCTTCGGCGATGGTGGAGTAGAGTTCCTGGGTATTGTGGTCAAGTAAAAAGAGGGTGCTACGGTCCGCGTCAAGAATGCGGGTCACCGAGCGAATGATGAATCTCAGTAAATCATCGAGTACGTTGAATTTTCCGAGTTCTTGAAAGACCTTGATGAGCAGGTGCAGGCTATTCATATAGCCCATGTTGCGCTCATGGGCCTCCGAGAGCGAATAGTAGTCCTGCTTTATCAGGTCACGTTCTTCCGAAGCGCTGATTTCGCGCTTGGCCTCGTATTTGTTAGCTTTGTGGTTCATGCTCTCAACTTAAGAAATTCCCCCCCCAAGTGAACCCAAGTTACGGAAGGAAACAGGTCTATTATAAGTGTTTCAAGACTGGAACACGAATATTTTCGGTGATCGTGGCGCACCATTTCATGAGATATAGACAACTTATCCTTTTTGAAGGCTTTGGGTTGATTGTATTAAGCTAGGGCACCTGAGGCTTTATTACGTTCCTCTTCATTGCGGTTGAGCTTATCCATAAAGGCGCAGGCTGTGCTATCGCCCGTAACATTGACTGCGGTGCGAACCATATCCAGAAATCGATCAACTCCCATAACCAAGGCTACGCCGGCCACCAATCCAGGATTAACGGTGTCGAGAACCATGACCAGGGTTACCATGCCAGCTCCCGGTACTCCTGCGGCTCCCACTGAGGCCAGAGTGGCCAGTAGAACAATGGAGACGAGATCCCCAGGAGTCAGGCTATAACCAAAAACCTGGGCAATAAAAACAACTGCCACTCCCTGGTATAAGGCGGTTCCGTCCATATTGACCGTGGCGCCCAGAGGCAGAACGAAGGAGGTGGTCTTAGAGGGAATTTTAAGATTTTCTTCCACACATCGCATGGTTACCGGCAGGGTCGCTGAAGAAGAAGATGTCGAAAAGGCAAGAATCAGGGCTTCACGGATTTGGGAGAGAAAATAGAGTGGAGAGTGCCCCGTGGAGTAAATGGCTACGGGCATATAGATTACAAAAAGATGCGTGAGTAGGCCTAGAATCACAGTTATACAATAAACCATGAGGGCGACGAGGACATCAATTCCCACCTTAGATACGGCCGCGGCCATGAGAGTACAGACTCCATAGGGCGCGAGAGCCATAATCATCTGTACCAAAAACACCATGATTTCATTGACGCAGTGGCAAAAGCGCAGCATAACCCTCTTTTGCTCCCCCTTTAGACTGGTAATCCCTACACCAAAAAAGATGGCAAAAACAATGATCTGCAAGACTTTGCTCTCAGCCATGGCTTCAATAGGATTTTTTGGAATCATCTCCAGGAGGTTGTCCCGAAGCATGACTACGCCCCGTTTAAGACTGGCGACCACCCCGGTTTTGCGTTGACTCGTATCACCCTCAGAAGCCTGGACTCCTGCTTTTTGCTTGTATTTTTGTGACTTGCTTTGATTGTCCTCAATGAGTTGCTTGGAAACCTTTTGGTGCACATGAGTGCCGGGGTTGATGATCAGGGCGAGTCCAAGGCCAATGTTGATGGCAAAAG
>CAZRLV010000367.1:0-3805 GCA_964600955.1 uncultured bacterium | reverse complement strand
GGTGACCGCTCTTTTTGGTCCGTCGGGTTCGGGGAAAACGTCCGTGCTAGGCGCCATTGCCGGACTTGAGCATCACCCCGTAAGTTTTTTGAAATGGGGCACAGAGATCTGGCAGGTTGTAGGCTGCTTTCTTGCGGCCTATAATCGGTCCATTGGCTATGTCTTTCAAGAGCCAAGTCTATTTGAGCATCTAAATGTCAGGAGCAATATTGAGTACGGGCTGAATCGAATCACCCAATCAGAGCGCAGGGTCTCGCTAAATTACTGCATTGATCTGCTTGGAATTGAGCACATCTTAGAGAGAAAGCCCCGCAATCTCTCCGGGGGGGAGCGTCAGCGCGTGGCCATCGCCCGCGCCCTGGCAGTCAGCCCAGGACTGCTTTTAATGGACGAGCCCCTGGCTGCCCTTGAACAAGGCCGCAGGCAGGAGATTCTGCCCTACCTGGAGTCCCTTTGCAAAGAGTTGGATATCCCTATCATCTATGTCAGCCACTCTCCGGACGAAGTGGCACGCTTGGCCGATCATTTAATTTTGCTCGAAGACGGAAAACTTAAGGCCATGGGCCCCATCCACGAGATGCTTACGCGTCTCGATCTTTCCCTGGCTCATGGCAAAGACGCAGAAGCCCTCATTGAAGCCAGGGTTGTAGGGCAAGACAAAGAGTTTCACCTAACCCTTTTGGATTCCAAGGCTGGGCGCTTTAGTGTTGTTCACCAGGGCCTTGAAGAAGGGGCAACGGTAAGGCTACGCATTGCAGCCCGCGATGTCAGCCTTGCCCTCAAGCCACACTCGGATACCAGCATCTTAAATATCTTTGCGGCAACGGTGGATGAAATCAAAGACGAAGGACAGGCTCAGGTCATGGTGCGCCTCAAAGTAGGCGACCTTCCCATGCTGGCCAGGATCACAAAAAAATCAGCCTCGGAGCTTAAGATCCATCCAGGAAAAAAGGTCTACGCCCAGGCCAAAAGCGTAGCCTTACTTTCCTAATCTTTCTTTTGAGCGCCCCAGAACCAAATCATGGATTCCTGCGCTAAAACGATCCAAACCCAGAATCCAGTCCTTTTGCTCCTCGGTGTCAGGAATCGCGTGCCCCCGGGCCTCAGCGATAATCTTCAAGGCCTCTTCAGGCCAGATCCCATGAAAATACAAAATCGAGGCGCAAAAAAGACTGGACCGCCCGATGCCTTCGCGACAATGAACCACCACATGCCCCCCACGGTGCAAGATCTGAAGATGCTCTAAGGCTAGTTCAAGAAAGGGCTTAAACTGATCGGGCAGACTGCGATCATCCACAGGGAACTGAGTGAACTGAATCCCCATCTGCTCACAAAACCATTTCTCCTCACAAAGGCCAAAATCAAGAGCTTCATCCAAAGTCAAAAGCGAAACCAAAGCCTCAACCCCAAGCTCAGAAAACCCCGTGATCTCATCCTCAATCCAATCCCCTCCACGCGGCTTGGGACAAAGAAATAGCTTCCCCGGAAACTCAAGCCCTATCTCATAATGCTCTGGAATCAAATCTCACCTCCTGCCTTTGCCTCATTTTAACCAATCCCCACAATCTATCTTAAAATCAAGAATCCAAGGAGGCAAGAATTCTAGAATGAAGAAGAAATTTACCACCGCGTCAACCTCCGACTTGATCGCAATGGTGTTTAGTTAAGCCGTAGAAGTGCATGAATGCCACAAAGTCTCGTCATTCCAGACCCCGATCTGGAATCCATCTTCTGCTTCTTCACGTTCTCCGTGGCAGAACCCCTGGATCCTGAATCAAGTTCAGGATGACGCGGTGGGAATTCCACCATCACGAAACAAGCATCAATTCAGGGTTTTCCCCATCCAAATCCCTAACTAAACACCATTGCGACTTGATCGGGGGACCCATCTTTTCTTCAGCCTTTCTTCAAAGACAAATTACACACCTTGATCCCCAATAACCACACATCAGGATTTTCATGCTCTACGAGGGGATGTCCCGATGCTTTAGGAAAAGACGTTTAATTCCCTTGGTTAGTTCTTATATAATGGGCTTTCAGGAACTGGGGTCTGTGGTGGTAATTGATTATTCCAAATTAACCGATGCTTTATCGCAGCTTGAAATCAGCCTGAAACTCATTGACTCCGAGGATGCAAAGAAAAAGCCTGTATATCGAGAAAAATTTCGAACTGCCGCAATCCAGGAATTCGAATACACTTATGATCTGGCTGTAAAACTCATCCGCCGCCAGCTAGCTGAAATCGTTCCAAATCCCTCAGAGCTTACCCAGATGAGCTTTATGGATCTCATCCGTAGCGGAGCCCAGGCAGGTCTGGTGCAGGAGGTTGAAAATTACCGCAGCTTTCGGGAAATCCGCAACACCACAAGTCACACTTATGATGAAACAAAAGCTCAGGAAGTTATGGACACCATGGAAGAGTTCCTTCCTGAAATCAAATTTCTTATCCAAAAACTAGGGGCATTCCATGACGGACAAGATTGATCTTAACCCCACTGAGCTTAAAACCATACGGGCGACTCTGGCACGGTTCGTACCAGGGACCCTTGTTTACGCCTTTGGGTCCCGTGTAAACGGTTCCGCACATAAAACCTCGGACCTTGACCTCGTTGTGATGGGCGAAACCCCGATCAAACCTATGGCTTTAGCGGATCTACGGGGCGCGTTTTCCGAATCGAGATTGTCTTTTAAGGTGGATATTGTAGATTGGCTAAAAACAGACCCCAAGTTTCAGGAAATCATCCAAAAAAAGAAGATCTTAATCCAAGCTGAGACCATGCTGCCGACTCTGGTAGGCCCACTTCCTCTGCTCAAGCGTGAGGTTCGGGTAAAAAGTCTCAGCTCCCTTTTGGTGGTCATGGGAAAAATTGGGTTGGAAGCATTTTCCGGAAATTATCTGGTAGCCGGAAAGGATGCACTGGAGGTTGTTAAAGAATTCACCATTGGAAAAGATAAACCCGAAGAGGTCGCGTGGGAGCTCATCCTAAACTCGCTAGCACGGGCTATAGGGAAATTATGCAAAGATCATTTTGTGAGATTTCAAACTGAGCCAAAAGAATCTACAGTCAAAAGTCTAGTCGGGAAGAATTTCAAAACTAAAGAGATCTCTCTATCAGAGGACTTTTTCGATTCCCCCCAAAACCTACCCCTGCCTCAAGAACTGCGACCTGTGATTGAAGCCTGGCTCAAAGAATCTAATCTGCAGAAAGACGCCATCCCTCGATTTCTAAATCGTCTGTCAGATACCTTTGCTCTTGCCCTTCGCAAGGAATGGCTTGAGAACCAGGACCGATACCAGGTGCTTCAGGGGTGGATGAATACCCCCTTTGACAATGCAGCTAGATCGGTGCTGAGCTGGGATCTTTATCATAGAGCTTTAATCGAAGAAACCCGAGGACCGATTCCTGGATGGCATTTCTCAATTCTAGATATTTTCGTCGATTTAAGAGCCTACAAAGAGAAAAAAGTCGATGTTGTTTTGGAAAAAGAGGAGCCTCATGAGCACAAAACCCAGGAGTTAAAGAAAACGGTTCGTGAAGTCTTTGACCTTAAAACTGCTTTAAACCAGTGGGTCCACTCGGATGAGAGAACCTCGGTGCGTGTAATCAGCGGAGGGCCAGGGAGCGGAAAATCCTCTCTGAGTAAAATTTTCGCCGCAGAACAGGCTATGTACGGTGAGTATCATACCCTTTGGATCCCCCTTCATAAACTGGGTGCCCAGGTAAATCTCCAAGAGAGTTTATTTAGTATCACCCAGTTTGATATTGAAATCAGAGAGATTTTAAGCCCGCTCTTAGAGCGAAAG
>CAZRLV010000366.1:0-3806 GCA_964600955.1 uncultured bacterium | reverse complement strand
CTCAAGATCCCATCTCCAGCAATCTCTCCGGAGCCCAAAGAGACAGAACTGCCACCAGTCCAATTGATAATATCGTCCTGAACATATTCGTTAGTGGAGGAATCGAAACTCAGTTTCACCACCCAGGTGGAAACTGAAAGTCCATCCAAACTGGTTGAGGTTTTAACCATATAGGATCTCTGTTGGGCCTGGTTGGCCCCCCCGGATGAAAATTTAGCACGGCCTTTATTGATCGTAACCGGGGGTACATTTTGAGGAACCCCGTCCTGTCCACACATGTCTCCGCAGGCGTTATAGCGAAAGACCTCGGGACTAAAAGAAAGTGATGAATTCAAAGCCTTGGCTGAGGGCCGCATGCGACCATTGATCGCCGGGTCCGCATTGGAGGCAATATTAAAATCCACACCATCCACCATGGCGAATTTAGCCTTGACTGCGTTTCCAAAAACCCCGCCGTCAAGGTCTTGGAGCAGTTTATTATCATCCTCGCTCATGTATTCATCTAGAAAAAGAGAGCTTTGGTTTTTCACCACGGATGAAATTCTAGCGCCCCGTAAACAATTGGTATGTTGACAGGTTCCTGATGGAGGCACAGTGAAGAAAAACCCGTTCATAGGTGGATAAACTGCTGCACCATTTCCAAAATTAATCGCATAGCGATGGCGCTGACAATCTTCGCGCCAAAACCCACCATGAGCATTGTAAATATTGTCCGTATCAATGGCATTGAAGGACGGGGGGAGAAATCGGGTCCCGGCTGGAAAGCCGGCGCTTCGATCATTACTATATTGCCAGGCATCGGTTGAACCGCTGGGTAAATCCTTGGTTTGGGCTACATCATAGAGTTGAAACCAGCCCGAATCGCCGTTATTTTCCACCACATAAACCCAGCCGGGCGGCGTAGCATCTACGGTAATGGCCCGACCCGCACCAAAACAGGGGCCCCCACCCTTTTCGTCATAGGTATAGCTTGTGGTCCCCGGATAGGGGTTGGGGGAATCTGGATGAGTGGTATTGATATTGAGAAGTTCTACCAAGGAATCTCCGTCGCCTTGATTGCGAAAGAACTTCACATGACCGAACTTATCCACGGCCAAACCTTCGTAGTTTTCAATTCCGGGTTGATTGGAAACCCCCAGTCGCGTGGGGGCATAATTATCGAGCTTGCGAAAGCGATACAGACCTACGGGGGGTTCAATAGGGAGCTGATTTTTCATGGTGATTAAAACAAAAACATCTCCGTTTCTATCGAGCACCGCCTGCTCAAACTGAGAGACATCCCCGTAGAGGGTTGAAATCAAGAAGGTTCCTAAAAAAAGTATCGCTCTCATGATTGATCTCCCTTTCTCCAGGCTGTAATCGCCAAACGCAAAGCTTGCTGAACTTCTTTTGGAATTTGGTTTCGGGTCCAGATCTCCTCCAAAATTGCCAGGGTCAAATCCTTCTTGAGGGCCGGTGAATGACCCTCACCGAGCAGTAAATTCATCTTGGAGTATTGTGAAAAATGAGGGGCCAGACGCTTAAACTGTCCGCGGATGCTTAGTTTCGCATTGCCCTCGCCTATTTTTAAAGGTCGCTTTAAAAAGTCCGCGAGATGGTTTTTATAGTTCCCCGCTTTGGACGGATCTACCCCCTTGGTTTCAAAATCAGAGCCCCGGGGCCTTGGACCTTGATCAAGAAGTAGATCAACCCCATGCCGATCACAAACCTGACGCGAGACGGCCTGAACTTCGGCCGAAATTTCTGTCAAAATAAAACGACGGGTTTTTTCATCGACATAGTTTTTCTTCAGATGGGATAGCCTCCAGCTTTGATGTTTGGACCCAGCTTGATTTATTTTTTTTTCAAGTTCGAAACGTTTTTTGAAATACTCCTCTTCCAGTCGGTCTGCCTCTTTAGAGAGGTTTTCACGCTTATCCTTACGATTCAGACTCAAATCGCTCATTTTGGACTGAAATTCATTTTTGAGGTTTTGCAGCCTGGATTTAAGCTTGCGTCGGCTCTGTTTTAATAGCTCCTCTTGCCGACGCAGTTCACGGCGAAAACGATTGACTTCTACTTGGCGCTCTTTGAGATAGAAAGCCGGATCAATTTTGAGCTTTTCAGGCAGGGGCGCCTGAAATGAATGGACTTTGAAATTATACCGGGCCATACGGGGATGAAAAAGCAAAATCAAATTCAAATCACAGACTGCAATGCGCCCCGACCTGGAGGTTCGCTCATCTTTTTCCACTGCTTTGGCGGGGGACTGAATTTTGCCATGCAGCCGTTCTTGCAGGAGTTTATCAAATCCTGCAAGTTCGTCATTTTCAGCAACCAGGGGCGAAATACAAGTCCAAAATATAATGAATTTAATGAATTTGATCAGACCCCCCTTAATTAAGAGCTTAAGAATAAAATTGGCTTTGTCCAGGTTTTTTCGCTACCCCACTTGACAGAATTAACAAGTATTTCAGCACCAGTATTCATGCGTCCTCTTTATAGATTCCGAGCTCATCTCCAAGATAAGAGGCTCTCCAGTACTCCAGGGTTTCCAAGATCTGCCTGATTTTTTTTTCTGGAATTTTACGGCTTTCATAGAGAAGGCGCAGATAATCCTCGGTACGATCCTTAGCCCCCAAGACCACAGGACGCAACGGAAAAAACGGAGCAAACAGCTGACCCATGGCACCATAATGCTCAAAATGGCTCTTTAGCTGAGATCGGTGCTCGCGACCCTGAGAACCATAGATACGCCCCTGCAAGAAGCGAAAATAGGGCCTCATAAAAGCCTGAAGCGGGGCTTGATCCATAGCCAGCGGGTTAAGACCCAGGTTTTTATACCTTAAAGCCTGGCTGGAAAAAAATAAGTTTTGCGGTTTTACAGGGCCGCTCTGCAGGGTCTCATACACATCTTCTATGATTTTTTTCAGACGACTGCGTGTTTCAGCGCTATCAAAATAGTAGTTTTCAGTGACCGCCATCAGCCTTTTTTCCTGATTTCTCGTGGCTTTTTTAAACTGCTCGGCCTCTTCAAGCATACGCTTTTGATAGCCCGCTAAGCGTGTACGACGCAGCATGAGCAGTCGATGGTTCAGTTTTGCCAAAGAGCGGCGCCGATTCATGCGCAAGTCATAAAGGTCCTGTGAAAGACCGCTCAAGATCATAGAGCGCTCTTTGCGCCATGCGGACAGGCTTTGACCTTTCCTGGGGGCCGGCTCTTTTTCAAATCGCAAATTCAAAAAATTAAGATTGCGTAAATCCGGGTGTAAGAGAAATAAAACCGTTGGATCAACCACAGCGAAATCACTGCAAAAAACGCGGGCCGAAAACAAGCAAAAGAAGATACCAAGGCGAATCATTGCAAGCTCAATTTGAAAATGCGCCCTTCTAGCCCCGAACTTACGGCTTGCGGAGGGCTTCAAGTTCCAGGTTGATTTTTACTTTATTGCCGACAACCAATCCCCCGCTATCGAGATGCTTACTCCACCGCATGCCAAACTGAGTCCGGTCGATCTCAGCTTCAAGAGCCAAGCCCATACGCTTATTTCCCCAGGGGTCTGTAATAGGTTTCGAGGCCTCACCTGTGAAAATGATCTTTTGAGTAACCCCTCTCAAGGTCAGGTTCCCAGTCAAAATAAAGGTCCCCGCCTCACCATTTTTAATCTCCAGGCTAGCTAAAGTCATTTTAGGAAATTTGCCGGCACTAAAAAAATCACCTGAAAGCAAATGTCCATCGCGTTTTGCGTTTCTAGTATTGAGGCTCTTAACCGTCACTTCACCATAAAGAGCCCTCAAGAGACCTGAAGATTCTGTCTCAACCGAGC
>CAZRLV010000365.1:0-3810 GCA_964600955.1 uncultured bacterium | reverse complement strand
TTATGTCCTTTCTTGAAAATAATCTCACCGTCCGCTCCCTGGATTTCATCGCCAATCAATACATAGCGGCATCCTGAATTGAGCAGATGTTCAACACAGACCCCCAGCTGACCTTTTTTCAAGGCCATAGGTACGGTTTTCACCTCTTCGGCATCCAGTCGATGAGTCAGATAAAAGGCTCCAATGGACATATCCTGTGAGGGAGAGGCCACAGCGCGCCCTGAAGCGGCCGAGAGAATATTATAGGAGGAAAGCATTAAAACCCGTGCCTCGACCTGGGCTTCAAGTAATAAGGGAATATGTACCGCCATCTGATCCCCGTCAAAATCGGCGTTAAAGGCACCACATACCAATGGATGAAGCTGGATGGCGTTCCCCTTGATCAATACCGGCTCAAAAGCCTGAATCCCCAGTCTGTGCAAAGTCGGGGCGCGATTCAGAAGGATGGGGTGATCTCTTACAATCTCCTCAAGCACCTTCCAAACCGTGGCATCCTCCTTCTCAATCAGCTTTTTGGCAGATTTAATATTATGAGCGAAGCCGTATTCTACGAGCTTGTTCATGATAAACGGCTTAAACAGCTCAATGGCCATTTTCTGAGGCAAGCCACATTCATGGAGCTTGAGACTGGGGCCTACCACAATCACAGAACGCCCGGAGTAATCTACACGTTTTCCCAGAAGGTTCTGCCTGAAACGACCTTGCTTGCCTTTAAGCATGTCGTTGAGGGACTTTAGCGGACGGTTGCCAGAGCCTGTTACCAGGCGTCCTCGTCTACCATTGTCGATCAAGGCGTTAACAGCCTCTTGCAGCATACGCTTCTCATTCTTAATAATGATTTCTGGGGCGTTGAGCTTCATGAGACGCTTGAGCCGATTATTGCGATTGATGACTCTGCGATAGAGGTCATTGAGATCAGAAGTGGCAAAACGTCCCCCGTCCAATTGAACCATGGGTCTCAAGTCTGGAGGAATGACGGGAAGAACGCTTAAAATCATCCACTCGGGGCGATTTTTGGAGTTCAGAAAAGTCTCGGCAACCTGCAAGCGGGCGATCGTGTTCAGTTTTTTACTCCCGAGATCCTCGCGCAGTTTGCGCTTGAGATCGTCTACCAATTTGGGAAGGTCGAGCTGGCGAAGAAGTTCGCGCACGGCCTCTCCACCTGTACCGGCCTGATACATATCCCCATAGCGCGACGAATAATTATAGTGCTCCTGCTCGCTCAGGACCTGCTTTTTCAACAAGGGCAAGGACCCAGGGTCGATGACGATATAGGAATTAAAATACAACACCTTTTCAAAATCACGGGTACTGATATCCAGGAGAAGCGCGATATAATTCGGGGTGCCTTTGGAATACCAAATATGGGCTACAGGGGTAACCAATTCAATATGTCCCATGCGTTCGCGACGCACACTGCTGCGTGTTACTTCAACCCCGCAACGCTCACAAACCAGCCCTTTATACCGAATGCTTTTATACTTCCCGCAGAAACATTCCCAGTCCTTGGTTGGACCAAAAATTTTCTCGCAAAAAAGCCCATCTCTTTCCGGACGATGTGTCCGGTAATTGATGGTTTCCGGCTTCTTGACAACACCCTTAGACCATTGTCTAATGGTATCCGGTGAAGCAATACTGATCTGAATAGATTCGAGTTCTTTAATACCTTTCACGTTCTGTTCTCCTTGGGGTTCAGGCGTCCTGATTAAATTCGATGTTTAGGCCCAGACTCTTGAGTTCAGACACAATCACCTTAAAAGATTCTGGAATATTGGGGGTCATAACATTATTCCCCTTCACAATGGTTTCATAAACCACGACCCGACCCTCAACATCATCTGATTTGATCGTTAAAAGTTCTCGAAGTACATGAGCCGCACCGTAAGCTTCCAGGGCCCAAACTTCCATTTCACCGAAGCGCTGTCCTCCAAACTGTGCCTTGCCGCCAAGAGGCTGCTGAGTCACCAGTGAGTAAGGACCGGTCGAACGCGCGTGAATTTTGTCTTCAACAAGGTGAATCAGTTTCAGAATATACATGAAGCCTACCATGATATCCGACTGAAAAGCCTCACCCGTCTCACCATCGTAAAGCTTGACTCTGCCTGACTCAGGCAAGCCCGACTCTTTAAACTTCTGGTTGATGAAACTATCATTGGAAATACTATTGTCCGAGTTAAATGTACTCGTTGCGTATTGCTCTCCAAGGATTCTTCCAGCCCATCCAAGATGGGTCTCCATCACTTGTCCCAAATTCATTCTTGAGGGAACCCCCAGAGGGTTTAAAATAATATCAAGTGGGGTTCCGTCATCGAGAAACGGCATGTCCCGCGCTGGAAATATGCGTGAAACAACCCCTTTGTTCCCGTGTCGGCCCGCCATTTTATCACCCTCGCTAATGACACGTTTCTGGGCTAAAAATACGCGCACCAACTTGTTGACACCATAAGGTAGTTCGTCACCATTTTCTCGAGAGAAAACCATAACGTCAATGACCTTGCCCCGCTCTCCGTGAGGAACCATTAAAGAGGTATTGCGAACCTCTTTAGCTTTCTCTCCGAAGATGGCTCTCAAGAGCTTGTCTTCAGCGGTTAATTCCGTCTCACCTTTGGGGGTAATCTTACCTACGAGAATGTCTCCTGGACAAACCTCAGCTCCAACGCAGATAATTCCCTCTTCATCTAAATGAGTCAGGGCTTCCTCGCTGATACTTGGGATATCGCCAGTGATCTCTTCAGGGCCTAATTTCGTATCGCGGGCCTCAATCTCAAGGGAGTTAATATGCACCGAAGTGAAAACATCCTCGACGATCAGTCGATCCGATAGGACGATAGCGTCCTCAAAATTATAGCCTCGAAAAGGCATAAAGGCACACAGGATGTTTTTTCCGAGTGAAAGTTCACCCTGACTTGTTCCTGGGCCATCTGCAATAATTTGCCCCTTTAGAACTTTTTCTTTAAGTTTTACGCATGGTTTTTGGTTGACACAGGTCCCTTGATTGGATCTCGAGAACTTTCGCAGAGCATAGTGATCACGACGATCCTTGGACACTTCAATGACATCTGTACATTTATCGAGAAGGGTTTTTACATCGTCCACACTCAGAATATGGCCTTTCTTGAACAAGACCTTGCCCTTTTTATCCTTGATGGGATCAATCACCGTATGTGTGCTTGCATGTGCATAAGAAGCCGGGTCAAAGCGAAAGAGGCAGTCTTGCTTGCGCGTCCTGCGAATGACCATTCTTGATGCATCTACAAATTCAATCTCCCCATCAAAATTGCTGGTGAGACAAACACCGGAATTTACGGCTGCATAACCCTCCATGCCTGTACCCACAATGGGTGCTTCGGTACGGACCAGCGGCACAGCCTGGCGCTGCATATTCGTACCCATTAAAGCGCGGTTAGCATCATCGTGCTCAATAAAGGGAATCAGGGAAGCAGCCACAGAAATCATCTGTAGAGGCGAAATATGAATCATCTCGGCTTGCTCTGCGGGTAAAAGAGCAAAATCCTGCTCGCCTTCCACGTATTGCTTCACCGGGAGGATATCCTGAACGACTTTACCCGCATTGTAAAGATACTGATTATAAGTGACAACCTTGAATTTTTCTTCTTGGAGAGCGTCGAGAAACTCGTAATCCTTTCCCAATTTCCCTTTGGAATACTCCCTCAGAGGCGTGACCAAGAAACCATAGCGGTCAATTTTGGCGTTGATAGCCATTGAACCAATCAAACCCGCGTTTGGCCCCTCAGGAGTCTCAATCGGACAAATACGCCCGAAGTGGGTTGGATGAACGTCTCGAACTTC
>CAZRLV010000364.1:0-3851 GCA_964600955.1 uncultured bacterium | reverse complement strand
ATGCCACGGTTAGCGTAAGAAAACGCATTTTATTAGGCTGTTTTTGATTTCGTGGCAGCTTAAAACCATCTTTGTAGGGTTTCAGTTTGAAGGGCTTTTGTTTTTCGGTCAGTGATTCGGGTAAGCTAGCTCCCGTGTCAGAACCGGATTCCTCGCCTGTGGATTTCTTTGCCCTTGTGGGACCGGAACCTGACATGGGAAAAAATCTCGCCAACGAGTTATAGTCCTTTTCCTGACCCGTATCCATGAGTTTTCTTTGAAGAATTGAAGGAGCATTCCTGAGAAAGTCAATTACGGGTCGGCCACCTGAATAATTGGCTTCCAAGCGTCTTGCCTTGGGTAGCCAATTTGTATGAGCCGGATTTTCAGCATCTCTGAGTAGATTTGCCAGAGGAGAGTCCTCAATCGTCACCATGGCGATATTGTCTCTTGCCAACTGGGCTCGAACTCCGGGAATGCTCAATCCTTCGCGGATAAAACGCAGATATTCGCAGTCCGAGCCTTCCCAGCGCTGAATATAAACTTTGCAAAAACTGATGACGGGACTCCCGGACCTGGGTTTGATGAGAACCGGTATTTGAAAACCAACCGGAATGCCTGAATGATAGAGTTTGCGCAGTCTATTCATCTCCTCCTCAGGGAACTCAAGTTTTTCCCAGTCATTTTTCTGCTTTTTCAGACTTCGCTCACTAAGAAACCCCGGGTTTACCATTTCAAGGGTTGATACCCCTGGGTCAACAACCTTAGTTACAAGTTGAACAAATCGGTGTAAATCATGATGGCCACGTCTTTTTAGTTGATTAACAATCTTCAAGAGATTTTCGGGATCCAGTCGCCTGACTCTGCTTTGTCTACGGATGTCTACAATCAACCTATCGCGCAAAATGGGATATGCATAGTGTTCGACAATGTTTCTAACAAACTGGGTTTCTACATCTTTTTCAATTAGCTCATCTCTAGGAAATGGAATGACCAGGGAGAGCCCGGCATGAGAATCTCCTTGATCCAAAACTCCTCTAAGAAGCGAAAAATGATTCTTAAATTTCTCAATGAAGTCCTGCTCCATTATAGGAACAATAAAATCATCATCATCCGGCCTCACGCAGTTTTTGCCCCAAAAACCCGTAGCATCATGTTTGGTACGCTTCTGAGAATTCTCGGATGCAACATGATGAATCTTAAAAACGGACTGACCCATGAGAAGATGGTTTGGATTTTGGCGGCGGTATGTCCATCCCAGGAAGCACCCGATTTTTGAGGTTTCAGGTAATACAGACTTTCCAAGTCCCCAACTTCCCTTTTCACCAGCATGTTTTCCAGTGATGCCAACATTTCGCCAGAAATAGTAGAAGTCATGAGGCCCTTTTTCGCATAATTCATCACTACCGGCAGCCATGGGGTCGCCTTCCAGGCCCCTTGTGCCAAAATCCTCTATGGCGATATAGGTCATGGGTTCATCGAGTAGACTACTGTCAGTATTTTCGCGGGCCTCAAGATGCGGGCGTAGACCCTCGAGCCAATAGGATGAACTCTTAGGATCCAGAGCGGCCTCTTTACCTACAATATGGAAGACAATGCGAACCGGGCGCTCAGCATCTGCTTTTGCATCTAGCGAGTTTTGTATGGTTTCACGTACGATAGAGGCAACCGGCTCATCGCCACGAAAATGCTCGCCCTCGGTAGGGTCCCGGTTTTGCTCCGATGGCCGCATTTTTCGAAAATGCCATTCAATTTTTTGCTGAGTTTCCATAGGGTCTTTTTTATAACGAAAATTTCAGACGAAACGCACTAGAGGATACCAGCATTTTATCTCAAGAACATATTTGAATTATGGGGTTGCTCTATTAGCTAATTTAGCTAATAATTATGGTATGAAATCCTATAATATGCATGAGGCTAAGTCCCAGCTAAGTAAATTGGTTGAGCAGGCCCTCTCTGGGGAAGAGATCATTATTGCCAGAGCCGGAAAGGCCGTTGTGAAACTCATTCCCTGCGACCACCCCGCCAAGCCAAGAGAGCTTGGCCTGATGAAAGGAAAGATTCAGATTTCCTCCGACTTTGATGACCCCCTGGAGGAAATCACAAACCTCTTTGAAACCACAGAAATAGAGCCTGAAAAATGAAGTTTCTTCTCGATACTCATGTCCTTCTTTGGAGTCTGCTTGATGATTCGAGATTAGGTCAATCCTGCTCTGAAATCATTACGAATCGGGAGAATCTCATTTACCTGAGCGCCGCTAGTTTATGGGAGATCTCAATCAAAGAAAAATCCGGCAAGATCCGCATTGAGGGCAACCTTGAAGAAAGCATCAAACAAATGGGCCTTCAAGAGCTACCGGTGAACTGGTCCCATGCTCGCAAGGTCCTTGAGCTGCCCCCGATTCACAAAGACCCGTTTGATCGGATCTTAATTGCTCAGTCACGTGTGGAAGGTCTAGAGTTTCTAACCTTCGACAAGAACCTGAGAAATTATGGAATCAAGATTCAGTGAAAAATACCTTAGATTTTAGGATTGAAATTGAACCCCCACGGACCGCTGATGAATCAGCCGATGATGGCGGTTGCAGACGGTTGCGAGATTATCTGGATGATTTGTACCGCCCTTGGACACAGGCAAAACATGATGAAAATGCAACCAACGGGTCTGTGTACAGCGTTTTGATCCCGGACCCACATAAGTACAGCGCCTTTTATCCCGCCGATTAACTTGATCAACAACAGATCGCGGAAGGGATTTTCTGCGTGGTGAATGAGTGTCATCACGAAAATCCAGGGGATTTTAATCAAGGTATTTAATGGGAAAGTCCCTGTGGCGTGATGCTCCAGGGGCTTTTTTCAGGTAGTAGTTGTCTTAAACTGTGCTTTTATGAGACCGCTTGGTGGTTTGGTAGAAGTTCAAATAGAGTTTTTCATCCAGTTGCGACTGTTCCCTGATGGAAGCTTCCCCGAGCAGTTCACTTGCCATGGTATTGAGCAACCTGTAGTTCCCCATAGAATGGTCCACTAGAGTCTGAACTAATTGCTTAGTCATCAGCCCAGGGTTCCCGGCAGCCTCCAAAATATGCTCCACGTATCTGCACATCTCCTCACTGGAAACTTTTTCCATATTCAGCCGAGTTCGAATGCGGGTTCCGAGTGGGAGAAGTTCCTGAGTACGGAATCTGTCTGTAAGCTGGCGGTCACCACAAAGCACCACGCTAAGTGTATTTCTCGAATCAAATTCCATACTGCTCAAAAGTCTCAACTCATTCAAAGTCTGAGTTCTCATTAGCGAAGCCTCATCAATGAAAATTACGGGCCTGTAAAGAGTGGAGGCTATATGCTCTAGCCACTGACCTCTTAACACTTTGAAGCCTCTCCAGCGGTTGGAGGCCCCCATCGGAACCCCAAAAATGGCCCCTAGTTCCTGGTAGAAATCTGAGAGATTACTCTGGGGCCTAGTGAGCTTTCCGAGCTTAAGCTCTCCAAGCTTCTCTATTTCCCTGGCAAGGACTCTCAAAGCCACAGATTTCCCATGACCGGGTTCCCCCGTAATCAAGGCGAAGCCTCCGCTCTCGCAAAGATGAATGACTCGCTTGCAAAAATCCATCACCTGATCTGAGCGATACAAATCCTCTACCGGGATGTCCGAGTTGAATGGATTAAACTTCAAGCCAAACCACGTTAGCATTTTGTTTCTCTTCATGATTAATCCTCCGTGTCCCTGTGATCGTCTTTGGGGAGAAATGCCGGAGGTAGACCGGTAGCAACATGATCTTCAATGAATTTCTCAAGGAGCGGAGCCACCTTATTATCCTCTCCAGGCTTTCCCTTGGACTGTGGATCTGCATAATCCTTCTGTGGTGGCTTGA
>CAZRLV010000363.1:0-3855 GCA_964600955.1 uncultured bacterium | reverse complement strand
CACAAAAAGAACCAGTGCCACTCCGGTAATGAGCATGGTGGCCGAGCTGAGTTTTTGATGAGTTTCACAAAGGGGAACCGCATAGTCCACGGGGCGTGAGAGTTTGTTTTCCAGACTGACACGAATGGCAAGGCCGATATGCACAAAGAAGATGAGAAGCAGGCCCAGCTCAATAGGAATGATCAGGGGATGCGAAATCAGGTAATGGCTATAGGCATTAAACGGCTCTTGCCCCTGAAGAAGTAAAAAGTTTCCTCCAAGATGTCCTAGAAGAAACCCCAAAAGAAGAAGGCCCGTGAGGGCCATTAGCCCCTTTTTGCCCACAGAAGAATTCAAGCTGCGAAATAACCATTTCATCCAACGGCTCCTAATCCAAAGACATTGATTCTCTCCCCTCTGGGAGACTCGCACTAATATATCAGATTTTTGTGATTCCTGATTCCTTCTTTTACTATCCCTTGACACAGGTTATAAACTTCATGCTGGAGATTTTGTGGGGACTGAATTTAAGGATTATTTTGCGGTTTTGCAGTTGGAGCCGTCTTGCACCCTGAAGGATCTTCGCAGGTCTTATCGACGCCTGGCTCGTTCTACGCATCCAGATTGTAATAAGGAGCGCGGTGCGTCCAGGCGTTTTCTGGAGGTGCAGGAGGCTTATGAAGTTCTCAAAAATCCGGCACAGCGTAAGGTCTATGAAGTTCTCTGGCACAAGACTCAAAAAAGTGATTTGAGCCATGTCCGGCGCGAACGTAAGGAGATTCGTAAAAAGCAAAGGCGCGTGGTTTTCTATCATCAGTTTGACCCCCAAACAGAAAAGCGCTCCTCAGAGAAAATTTTAGAGACCTTTGATCTTTTCTATGACTCATTGCTCAAGACCTGGGGGCTGAATCGGCCCGAGAACCCACCCCAGTTTATTCTAGACTCAAGTAAGACTGGGTCCAGTCTTCAAACCATCCTTCAGGAACTGAACCTGGAGCATGGTAAAAACCGCAGGTTGGAGGCCTGGGAATTTACCGGTGATTTTTTGGTGGAGAGTCTTTTGGAAATCGGGCAATCCCTGGATGAATGTCTAGATCATATGAGTCTGCTTTTACATGATCGCGCCAGCCATGATGAACCCTGGTTAACGGGATATGCCGTCTATAGCATCAAAGAACGTTTTGAGATTTGGAGTGATGATAGCTTTGAGCAATTCGCCAGGCTGGTTTTGATTTTAGAAAAACTCTTTCATGCAAAAGCTCCAACGCACCTCAAAGAATCCGTTAAAAGACCCGGAAAACTAGATATCGTGCTTTGGATCTTGCATGGCATCCGAGAAGGACAAAGCAGTGCTGAGATTACCAAAAACTTTGAAGGGCAGACCAAAGCCAGCGAACTAAGCGGGGCTATAAGAATTCTGGAAGCAGGGAAGTGAAGAAAAGAGGGGGAGGGAACTAAAGGAACTACAGAACTATCGGAATCATCGGAATGGGAAAATGAAAGAGGAAGAAAGATGGATCCCCCGGTCAAGCTGGAGGATGACGAGTATTGTGTGAGAGTGGATGACGCAGTGGTTGTTTTCTTCTCCAAGCCTTTTTCTTCATTCCTATGCTACCTCTGATTCTTGGTTCTTGTCATCCTACGGCTTGACCGGGGGATCCATTCAAACGGTCGTAAAAATCTTTGTCTTAATTCCTTGGATTTCTCTGCTACCTCTGATTTCCCTAATTCGCCATCTTTCCCGTGAGAATCATCTGATTTCCATGGATTCTGACATAGGTAATTAGAAGCTCCGGCAGGGCCATTTCCAGGGCGCGGTCTAAGCGACTGATTTTGACCAATTGCACTGTTTTTTGACTCTGCCCCTCTCCTACAGTGATGTGATAGTGCGATAAGTCGAGATTTCGGTGAAATACCTCAACGTTTTTCAGGTGTTGAATTAGGTTGCCCACGAATTTGGGTTTGAGCTGAACCTGAGAGCCGAATTTTTCCTCGACGGTTTGAAAAAAGGAGTTGTCTGCGCGCATGGCATCCACGTCATCTTGAATCTGAAACGCGCCGTTCAAATCCCCTTTCGAGCGCAGGTCTTTCACCTGGCTTGAGAGCTCTGCTAGCTTCTCATCAAAAGACTCACGAGTGATGCCTTTGATAGAGGCTGTGATATAGCGTTGAAACAGATCCAGGTTTTTCTCTTTTCCGTCCTTGGCTTGAGGGCCATCGCGCCAAAAGCGGTAGGTCTTCATATGATCAAAAGCCAAAAAGACCGAGTTGACCTCACCTTCGCGATTGAACACTTTTAAGAGAACATCCAAACCAATAAGTGGAATATCTCCAGACTGCTTCCTTTCGGTCGCATCGTCGAGGTCTACAAGCCCGGCGAGGATATCTAATTTGCTGAGTTCCTCATAGTTTAAAAGCAAGGTAAGGCGCAGTTTGTCGTCTTGGATTTGGTAGTTTAAATCGTAAACCATGGGAATATTCATACCCACGACATGGTCTGAAAACGAAGTGACGACCTTGTCATCAAAGCGAATACGCAGATCCACTTCTTCAGGATAGGTAGCGGGAGGAAATTGTTCGTCAAGACTCGATACCTCCAGGAGCCGCGTGCGGGTTTCCGACCAGAAATTCAAATCAAATCGATACCGTGAAGAAATCTCGCGCGCGGTGAAATCACGCGGCGGCTCGGTTTGAACCGGACTGAGAGCCCCTTCGAGGTCTTCAAAACCAGGACCGGCATGCGAGAAGACGAGAGCTATGAAAAACCATAGAAGATAAAATAGTTTTGTTTTCATTGGGATTCTCCCTCGGGTTTAACAATCCCCTCGATGACGAGCGGCAACTCTTTTGAATCAATTTTAATATCCATGATTTTCAATCCGGGAATCAGGCTTCCCAGGGCTTTTCCAAGATTGGCGACGCGCACCCTTCCAGATCGATTTTTAATTTCGCCCAAAAGTTCGATTTTTAGCTCTGGGTTTAAAACACCCATTTCAATCACGCGCTGGAAAAGTTGGCTCAGGATTCTATCCCCCCTGAGGCGACCTCCGAGAGCACCTACGAGTTCTGTCAAAGCGTCGTCCGATGGAAGCATGGCTAGATAGGCCCCGGATGAAAAACGGGTTACCAGCTCATTTTTTTGGCGGATGCTTTGTGTAATTTTGGAGAGTTCGGCCAGTTTTTCGGCCTTGGCTTTCAAGGCTCGAACCCTTGCTGGGGCTAAGTCTGGGATTTGTTCAAGAGATTTCAAGGCTGAGCGGATGGCCTGAGCCTTGGAGCGCAGTTTTCCCAGCTCGGTCAAAAGCGAGCTGTATTTTTGAAGGTCCTGCTCGTAATAAGCTAAAACCCTGGGGTTTTTGAAAGAAAAAATGCAGGCATCGGGATCGTTTGCGCTGGTTTTTAGGGCAAACAACATCTGAAACCCCACGCGAAAATCACGCTCATCGTCCATCAGTACGCCGGATTGACGGTCCTTGATATCCTTGAAAATCTCTCCGGGTCGGTAGGTGGGCGTGACATATTTTAGAAACGGAACCTGAGTTTTATCGAGTAAAACCTTCATCTCAAGTCCCTGAGTCCCCAGATCAAAAATCAAAGAGTTCAGCCCTGGAGTGTCCGTGGCCAGAAAGCCCGTAAAATGATTGACCATGCGACGACTGAGTGACACACTAAAATTGGATGACGAAGATTCGCCCGCAAAAACCCCCGGCAAGCAAAGGCTTAAAATTAAAAACCAAGTCATTGCAAAAGAAGAATTAATGGGAGCAATGGAAACAATTGAATCCATAGAATAAGAGGTTAATCGCCCAACTCTACCTTCTCCTGTTTTTCCCATTCCAATGATTCCTATAGTTCCGATAGTTCCTTTTCCCAACC
>CAZRLV010000362.1:0-3858 GCA_964600955.1 uncultured bacterium | reverse complement strand
GGATCAAACCCAGATTCTTGCGTGCTTCGCCTGCGGTACTCGCGCCCGTACCCCCATCCCCTAAAGAGAGGTCTTGAATCCCTGAAATTTTGCCGCCTGAAATATGAACCTGATTTTTGTTTTGAGCCGACAAAGTTCCCAAATTGGATGCCCTTATCCCGCCCTGGACTGTCAAGTTCGCAGCTGTTAAAGCACCACTGAGCAACACAGATCTAGCCCGGAGATCACCTCCAACATCCAAGCGTGCCTCCGGGTTGGCTACGCCCACACCCATACGCCCGCGC
This sequence comes from uncultured bacterium, assembly GCA_964600955.1. GTDB lineage: Bacteria > Muiribacteriota > UBA6191 > UBA6191 > UBA6191 > CAZRLV01. Next base: position 3,574 of record CAZRLV010000362.1, on the reverse strand, counting down.
GCATCGACCAGGACTCGAGTAGCCCCCGCCGTTTCATCATAAAGATAGAACGAATCCGGGTTGAAGATTGCACGCGGCCCTCCCAGAGAAAATTTATAGGTGCGCCCTCCCTCAGCCTGGTTTCTAAAACGAAGAATGGACCAACCCGAAGGATTTTTTTGTGTAATTCCAACTGCTGCTGAAATTGCATCTGCCTGAGCACCAGCAATCTCCAGTTTTTGAACCGGGTTCCCCGTCCCTACACCAACCCTTCCTCCTGGAAGAATTTGAAGCCCTTTACCACGATCATCGCCAAGTCTCAGCCCTCCCTTCCCGCGAGCGCGAACTTGTTCTGTCGCCAGAAAAGCCCCGGACTTTTGTGTGAATCCAGACGTCACATCAAGATTCTGGACCTGCTCCAGCCCTAGATCTGACGAAGTTAATTTATGAGGGTTTCCATTCGTATTGAAAACATGCTTTTGAAGATTCGAATTTCTAGGTTCAAACCTTTGTGAAAGATTCGCCTCAAGAGAGCTGACCCGCTCATTCACAAACTGAGCCACAGCCGCGCTAGTGGGGATTTTCTTGAACCCTTTGGGATTGAGCTCCTTCTCCAGAAAGGACATGGGAAGCTGCGCGAGGTTTTTGACCCTGGACAGACCCACATGGTCCTTTTTAAGACCCGCAATATTACCGGCCTTCAAGCCCACCAAGCGACTACCGTTACCAGAAAGCGAACGTGCAGCCAGATTTCCAGAAGCATCCACCTGAAAAACGACTTTGTTTCCACGACCCAAAATCATCACCTTGGTAGTTTTTGCAGTATCCAGCTTGGAACGGGCCATGGCCAACTGCACTTCAGGTCCGGCAAAACCAAGAACCGCAGTAGTAAAAAACTTTCCTTTTTTTGACAGAAATTTGCGAGAGTCCAACACGGTCTCTAGAATTTCATTGGAATCTAACAAACCTCGGGTACGCATACGTTTGATCTCGCGCGTAAGTTTGGAGTGTGAGGCAGAAAGGTCATTCAACCCAGTTTGAAGGCGGGTTCTCATCAATCGCAACCCTTGTCGACCCTCCTCAATTTTGTCTTCCAAGCCCTGATAATCCTCGGTCAGATAGGTCGATGTCCCACCAGAGTGCCCTGACGCTCCCTTTTCATCAAACTGGGTTTGCACCTGATAAGGAAAGGTTGTTAGCTTCCTTCTGGGAGTTAAAATCTGGCCGTTTACAGTTAATTCAAGGTAGCGAAATGTTCTCAAGTCCATCGACGCCGGCCCAATGTCGATATGAAAGACACCTTTGCGCACCCTTACAGCTTCATAATTCTGAGAATATACAAATTTTCCGCCCTTTTTCTTTGCATAAAGCCGCGCACGGATGGGGACTGTCAGGTCTTTTTTCAGAGGCTTTCCTCCTGGCCCCATTAGCCTCCCACGGTAAGAAAGCTGTGATAACTCTTGAGAACCGAGGGAGCCCAAGGAAAGAACCAGAAGTACGAAAGGAATGGATACGAGTTTCATAAGAGCTAAAGTAGAACATAAGAATAGATAATTCTTGTGTTTTTGTCTACATTTTAAGGTTTTCAAACCAGGGTTTTTAAGGCTGAGTGCTAAAATCAACTGAGGGATAAAAGGCGAGACGCTTATGAAATCACGCAAAGATGAGTGGGTCCAAAGAGTTTTTGAAAATATCAGTGCCCGTCACATCGACCTGCTAAGTGAACTTACCGATCAGGATCAGGATACGGTAATTTCTAAAATCCTCTCCTCAATGCCGACCGATGACTCCTCACCAGAGTCAGGACGTAGTCCAAAAGAACCCATCCCGTCCAATTGCTTTGGCAAGTCTGTTACCACGACCAAACCCGAAACTTTTAAATTGGAAATCACATCGGGTCGAGAATCTGTTCTAGGGGCCATGGGGTGTATCACTTTTTTTGGTTTTCTTATTTTGCTCTCGTCCGGGGCTACCGGCCTGGCTTTCTTGACTTTGGGGGCTGCAATTTTCAGTTCCCTGGCCTATTCCAAGACAGATGACTATCTTGTGGCGGATTGCCAGGCAAAGATGATCTTTACTCACAAGCAATTCTTCTCTAACTCTTCAATGGAGCCCTCCCTTCCTTTCGCCCACATTGCTACTCTTGCTGTAGATGGCAAATGCACAGTGAACAAGGATTCCAAAACCTGGTCTTACAAAGCCGTGGCTGTAACTCGTGATGGTGAAATCTTTGATCTTAGCGATGCCCAAAATGAAAAATTCGTAGAAGCCTGGCAATTTACTCAAGCCCTGGCAAATCAGCTTGAACTGCCATTTTTAGAACCCATCCATCAGCAGGAATTGGACATAACAGGTTCGGGTCACCGACTCCAAGTCCACTATTTAGCTGAGTAGCCAAGAGCCCTGAGGATCGACCCCTGCCATTTACCGTTCTTTGCGTATCTCGTCCACCATGGTCTGCATTTCAGACGCCAATTCCATGAGTCGACCCGCTGCTTTTCTTGTCTGACCCGCCCCACTATTAGATAACTCCGCAGACTGGGAAACATTAGTAACATTTCTCGCGATTTCCTTGGTGGCTGAGGCAGCATCCGCTACCGAGCGGGTAATTTCGGCTGTCATAGCTGTCTGCTGATCGATGGCAACAGCAACTGAGGTTTGCATATCATTTATCTCCTCGATAATGCCTCGAATTTGCCCTGAAGAATCAACCACCTTGTCCACATTGGTTTGCACACTCGAAATCTTCGAGCTGATCTCCTCTGTGGCCCGCGCCGTTTCGCCGGCCAATTCTTTAACCTCATTGGCCACCACGGCAAACCCACGCCCGGCATCTCCAGCTCGTGCCGCCTCTATGGTGGCATTCAGAGCCAGAAGGTTGGTCTGTTCTGCTACGGAAGAAATAAGTTTAATCACTTTTCCAATTTCTTCACTATTAACACCAAGGTCACTAACTACAGCATTGGTTTCAGAAGCCAACTCAACTGCTTGTCTTGCAATTCCTCGACCCTGGTTGGTATTGCGGGCTATCTCCTTGATGCTTTCAGTCATTTGATCCATGGATACCGCCATGGTTTGTACGCTTACGCTCACTTCTTCCGTAGCAGAGGATACCGCTGTGGACTGCAAAGCCGTTTCTTCGGCGGACAACTCAAGCTGCGAACTTACCGCAGTAAGCCCCTCACTTGAGGAGAAAAGATCACTGCATCGCAAGGCCACTCGCTCCAAAGCTTCGTGATAGGTCCGCGTCATTTCCTCAACCTTGGCAGACGTCTCAGCAATAGCATTCCAATCTAATTGCCCGGTACAAAAGAGGGTTCGCAACTCCTCAACCAGCCCCAGTATGGTAGCCTCAAGCTTGAAAAACTCGTCTTTTGTGGCCAAACCTTGCGCCACCGGCTCATCAAGATTTCCCTGCGCCAGTTTACCCACAACCCGCTCAAGGTGAAAGATGGGTCGAAAAAGGCGATAGATTAGAAATAATAGAATCACCACCACCAGCAACACCAATCCCAGAAACCCTATGAGTACGAGACGGTCATCACCCGCCCGCCCTGAAGGCCCAACAATAATTTCCTGGAAGCCAAGCCCCTGC
>CAZRLV010000361.1:0-3860 GCA_964600955.1 uncultured bacterium | reverse complement strand
CCCGGTCAAGCCGTAGGATGACAAAAACCAAGAATCAGAGGAATCAAAGGTAGCAGAGGAATCATAGGAATGAAGATAAGGGCTTGAAAAGAAAATAGCCGCCGCGTCAACCTTCAACCCCAAAATCCGTCATCCTCCGGCTTGACCAGGGGATCCATCTTTGACTCTTCTTCTCTTTCTCCTGACTTCTGTCTCCTCATCTATTCCTCTAGTTCTTTAGTTCCGATAGTTCTTCTAGTTTCTTCTAGTTCCTTCTCCCTCTGCTTCCTATTTCTTACTACGCAACATCCTCAGTCTTTTCTTCGTGCTTGTTCTTTACATCTTCCAAGGCGGCGCGAATGGCCCCTTCGGCCAGAACTGAACAATGGATTTTTACAGGAGGCAATTCCAATTCTTCTACGATATCCGTATTTTTTATGGTCATAGCCTCGTCTACAGTTTTGCCCTTGAGCCATTCCGTGGCCAGAGAGGAAGACGCGATTGCTGACCCGCAACCATAGGTTTTGAATTTAGCGTCTACGATGCGATCGCCTTCCACCTGAACCTGGAGTTTCATGACATCACCACACTCCGGGGCCCCTACCACTCCTGTGCCCACATTGGGGCTAGTTTTATCCATGGAACCCACATTTCTGGGGTTATTGTAATGATCCAAAACTTTTTCGCTATATGCCATGATTATCTCCTGTTTCAGCCCTCTTCAAAGGGTCAGTGCTCGGCCCATTCCACTGTGGATAAATCCACACCTTCCATCGCCATTTCATATAGGGGTGACAAATCACGTAGTTTTTGAACCCCAGACACCACACGTTTGATGACGTAATCAACCTCTTCTTCGGTGGTAAATCGTCCCAGCCCAAAGCGTAGCGAAGAATGTGCCAACTCATCTGAACGCCCCATGGCTCTAAGAACATAGGAGGGCTCCAGACTGGCCGAAGTACAGGCAGATCCTGAAGATACAGCGATGTCTGGAATAGACATCATCAAGCCCTCACCCTCCACATAGTTAAAGGAAATATTACTATTTCCTGGAATACGCTTTTCTTTATGTCCATTGAGGTAAATATGATCGAGTTTAGAAAAAAGCTCTTTTTCAAGCTTGTCTCTCAGTCCGGCTAGGCGCAGACTTTCACCTTGCATCTCTTCTAAGGCCAGTTCCACAGCCTTAGCGAAGCCGACAATACCAGGAACATTCAATGTGCCTGAACGCATCCCGCGCTCATGACCGCCTCCATGGATAATAGGACTGAGACGTACACGCGGCTTTCTCTTGCGAACATAGAGAGCGCCGACACCTTTGGGGCCATAAAGCTTATGGGCGGACATGGATAGCATATCCACATTCAGGGCTTCAACGTCAACGGGAATCTTGCCTACGGCCTGGGTGGCATCCGTATGAAAAAAGACCCCTTTTTCGCGGCAAACCTTTCCAATCTCCTGGATAGGCTGAATAACACCAATCTCATTATTAACCATCATTACACTGACTAAAAGTGTGTCTTCACGAATCTCCCCTACCAACTGCGAAAGATCAATCAGGCCGTCAGAATTCACGGGTAGATAAGTGATCTCAAGACCCTGGTTTTCAAGGGCCTCGCAAGTGTCTAAAATACATTTGTGCTCGGTTTTAACCGTCACGATATGCTTTCCCTTTTTTTGATACATGCGAGCAATTCCCTGAAGGGCAAGATTATTGGATTCGGTAGCCCCGGAGGTGAAGATGATTTCAGATTCCTTTGCTCCAATTGAGCTGGCAATCCGTTTGCGAGATTCAGTGACGGCTTTTTCAGCCTCCCAGCCAAATCCATGATTTCTGGAGGCAGCGTTTCCAAATTTCTCTGTAAAATATGGGCTCATCACCTCAAGCACACGGGGGTCCATAGGGGTCGTCGCTTGATAATCCATATAAATCGGGGTTTTTACCACGGCTCTCATCCTTTCAACTCAATCCGCCACCAGTCGATAGACCCAGATCCTTCTCATTAGCGCTAAGAATTTCACTGAGGTTTACTCCACTTAAAATACGATTCACTTCATGTGTGATCTCAAGCATTTTCACTTTTGACCCACAGATAGGGGCGATACGGCATCCGTCTTCTTCGTGTTCATGTCCACAGCAGTCCGTAAGTGATACGGGGCCATCCACGGCTCGAACCAAATCCATTAGAGATAAATCCGAGGGATCCATGGAAATCCGGTATCCCCCGTGCTTGCCTCTCACCGACGAAACATAGCCGTTTCTTGCCAGATTTTTAAGTAGATTGGAGACCAAATCCTGGGACAAATCATATTTTCGCGCCAAGTCTGCCGCTGAAACAACCGCTTTGCGTTCAAACAGATCCGTCACGAGAAGAATCGTATAATCTACTTTTTTGGAAAAGCGAAACATGCCCTAAGTTTGCTCTATATTTGGCCTCAACGGCAAATCAGTACCAAATTGGTGCTAATTAGGGGGCTCGCACATTCATGCATGGATAAATGCTATAGTGGAATTAAGCATCCTAATAGAGGCTAAGTACGCTCGGCAAGCTTGGTCCAAAGGGGAAAGAAGAAGAGGTCGGGAGGGGAAAATGAGTGTTTGTTTGACGGATAAGGCTATAAAGCAATTCAAGGAGATCTTCGCCAAAAATAGTGACCCTGAAGCTTTTTTACAGATTGGGGTTCGCGACGGGGGATGCTCTGGAATGAGCTATACCATGGACTTGGTAAAGCAAGTTGAAGGGGAGCACAGCCGCAAAGATATGGGCGAGTTTGAGATGGTTGTCCTCAAGGAGCATGAGCCATATCTCAACGGTCTGGTCGTAGACTACAACGACAGCATTCTTAATTCCGGTTTTAAATTTTCCAATCCCAAAGCCATGGAAACCTGTGGCTGTGGAAGTTCTTTCAGCATCGAAGCTCGCCCCGAAAACGACGCTTAAGATCTGTACTGGCCAAAACCTCACGCACCCAGAGGTCATCTCCGGCCAGAACCCCTCCGAGTAATTCGTTGCGGGTCCACTGGAATTTGCGCCCGAGAATGTCGCAGGCTGTTTTGCCTGCGGCTTCAATAAGTCCCACACCACCAGCCACATCCCATTCATTTTTGGGGCAGAGAGAAATCATTCCCCGATACAACCCCTGGGCCACCAACGAGAGTTTGAATGCCACGCTTCCAACCGGTTCAAATTCGAAGACCTGCACATCCTCAAACAACCCCTTTTTCCACTCAGAACGAGACACACAAAGTGCTTTAGAATGATCTCTAAAGCCCTTGGACGTAGAACGTGAACCTCGCTCACCCTCAATCTGATACTCCAGAGACTCATGGGGGTTGTAGACCGCAGAAAATAGAATTCTCTGGCCCTTGATCAATGCCACCGAAACCGCATATTCAGGAACCCCCTCCACAAACTCCCGGGTCCCATCCAAAGGATCCACAATCCAGACGAATTCGTTGATTAAAGAACCACTTAAAGGGGACTCTTCCGAAAGAAAGGTGGAGCCGCGCAGCTCATTTTGCAATTGAATCAATATCCCGTTTGCAACCAGGTCTGCCTCAGTAACCGGGTCCTTGCCGCCTTTGTCCTTGACAGAAAAATCCCGCGACTGCGCAAAATCCAAAATAGCCCGACCCGCCTCTTCCACAATATCAATATAAGTTTCATAGTGATGTTTCATGTCTCTCAATACCCCCTAGAGCACTTTACAAAAACATATAACCACATTCAGAATGCAGTTGCGAAATATTGTTGTTGTGGACTCCAATATGCGATGCGTCAAGAATTCAAGAATTCAAGTCGTCAAGGAAAAATAGAAGAGAAGATGGATCCCCCGGTCAAGCCGTAGGATGACGGATTTTTATCCCCCCATTCCATTGA
>CAZRLV010000360.1:0-3864 GCA_964600955.1 uncultured bacterium | reverse complement strand
CCAACCACCCCAACCTCAAGCGAAGTGCGCAGAGCACGTTTTCCCAGGGATGGCAAAGCCCTGGGTTGATAACCACAAGCCGGACATTCCTTGGCATCCGGAGCCAGGGGCAGCTCACATTTTTTACACTGCTCAAAACCAATGGGGGGCTCAGGAGGCATGGGCACTATTTAGGATCAAAGTTCTGAGGCCTAAGTAGATTCAAGACGGCTGAAGTCATGGTCTTTACGCCGGTTTTAATGGTGCGCTCCGGTGGAGGAGCAAAAAACGGAGAATGCAGAGAGGGCAGGCTGGCTTCACCTGCTTTTGATTTGGCAAAAAGTTCAGGATCCACCGCTCCCAGGCGAAACATGGTAATAGGAATATTCTCTTTAGTTCTTCCGTAGCGTGCAAAATCCTCCCCCCCCATGGTAGGCCTAGCACCATGCACATTCTCAGCCCCGATAACCGAGGGAAAAAGCCCTTTCAAGCGCTTGACCAGGGCCGGATCATTATAAGTGGCCGGGGTGAAGTTCTTCTTAAAATCAAGGATGGGCAACCGATCCTCGGGAACTCCATAAGCCCTGGCGGTCCCCTCTGCAATACGTCGAATACTGGAAAGAAGCTTATTACGGGTCTCATCGGAATAGGATCTGACCGTTAACTCCAGTTTGACCTGATCAGGAATGACATTCCGTTTGGTCCCCCCATGGATGGAGCCCACAGTGACCACGGCAGGATCGGTAGCGGCGATTTCACGACTTACAATGGTTTGCAAGGCCAAAACGATCTGTGCCGCAAGAACCACCGGATCTTTTGTCATTTGTGGGTAAGCCCCATGACCCCCTACCCCTCTTACAATAATATCGACGGAGTTCACATTGGCCATCATAAATCCGGACATCAAAGCCACCTGTCCCGCAGGTAACGAGCCGCTGACATGTAAGGCCAGAGCATAGTCTGGGACAGGAAAGCGCTCAAAAAGGCCGTCTGCCAACATAGCTCTGGAACCGGCTCCTCTCTCTTCGGCAGGCTGCCCTATGAAAACTACGGTCCCGCTCCATTGTTTTTAAAAACGCTTTAGAAGTCTCGCTACACCCACCAGAACCGTCATGTGAATATCATGACCGCAGGCATGCATCACCGATACTTTTTTGCCTTTATCAGAGACCACCTTTTTATGACTGGCATAAGAAAGTCCCGTCTGTTCGCGAACGGGCAAAGCATCCATGTCTGAGCGCACTAAAACCGTAGGACCCGTCCCGTTTTTGTAAACCCCTACAACACCAAAACCACCCACACGCTGGTTTACATCCACCCCTAATGAGCCGAGTTCTTTTCCAATACGCTTTGCCGTCTCTTTTTCATGAAAAGACAGCTCAGGATTAGAGTGCATGTCTTCATAAAACCCCTGAAGATATGGATAATTTTCATCAACCCCCTGGTGGAAATCTGCTAAAAAAGCAGGAGACTGCGCAAAAATGGGAGAACAAAGAAGAAACAAAAATCGAGACTAACAGGTAAGAAAATGAAGATGGATTCTGGATTGGAGTCCAGAATGACGATGATGCGTCATGCCGGACTTGATCAGGTATCCAGGGTAGGTCATACTTAAGCCGCAATGATAGCAATTCAATCTCCCCATTTGAGGCGACCCATAAGCGACCTGAAGGGTTTTTTATCAGACCTATGGTTTAAATCCAATCGAATTTCCGCCTCATTTTCTTTGTCCATTTTAAACTGGTTCAGTAAGAGAAAATAAAGCCTTTGATCCATCTTATAAGCCCACTCGATTCGATTCAAGCGATCTGAAATCGAGGGTCTTAATCGCTCTACAACCGCCCTCAAAATTGCCTGGCGACTCCTTGAATCTCGCACACCTTCAAGCCCAAAGGGTAGGTAGACAATTTTACCCGAGCCTACAGAATTCAAGATTCCCGCTGGGCCCTTGCCTGCATAGTTAAAAATCACCTCGGCAGTCTGCTCTGCCTCAGAGCTGACCTCGATAACATCTGGCCATTTTTGATTACCTGAACTGTCTCCACCGTTGAGCCTGAAATCCAGTCCCAGTCCCTGAATTCTTTTATGCACGGACACATCGGCTAGAAATTTTGCACCCAAAATCTGATTGTAAAAACTCGTACCTTTAATTCTTAAACCCAAGTCCTGACCTGAAATAATTACACGCCCACCGCTTTTTACATAAAGACTGAGTGCTTCCTGGTCCTTGACACTCAATATAGAAGTGGTGGATTGATCCCCGGTGAACCAGATTAAAAATCGATACCCCATGAGATCCTCAGTTGAAATCTCTTGGAGAAGATCCGCCTGAAGACCAAGGGCCTCAAGGGCATGCAAATAATATCCTTCATATTTCTGATTTAGGTCCCGATCCATGACCAAAAATGCTGGCAGAGCTTTCATCTTTATAAGGACCCGGCTGTCTTTGATGATCGAAAACTCATGAAAGCGACTCTGGTATCCAACACTTTTAATCTGAATTTTGTATCTGCCCTGAGGAAGAACTCGCAAAAGACTGGATCCCTCAGTGCTTCCCCCTTGAATGGGACGATTGATAAAGCTGATCCAGGCTTTAATAGGAACCCCATCAGGGGCTAGCACCTGAAAACGAGTCATGTAACGAGAAGCCTGCTCTAAAATCACAGACGATTTCGCAGTTATTCCGGCTCTAACGCTAATGTTATGGGTTTGCCTTTGATACCCATAAGCCGTGACCGTAAATTGGTAGTCTCCCGCAGGTAGTGAAACCTTTAGTCTTCCCTCAGGGTCGGTTTTCAACAGACGATGACCGGGTTCTATGGAAACCATAGCGGCTTGATCGGGTCCCACAACTTGAAGTTCCACCCTACCCCCGGAAAGCACCAAAGACAAAGCCTCTAGCGCATCAACTCGCCCCGCCCCGAAACTATTATCCTTACCCATAGCCCCCAGATCCAGGGCCGATTGATCAAGGATCTCTGAAACCCGCTCCAATCTCAAATCAGGGTCGGCTTGCAGCATAAGAGCCACCACACCGGCCACATGCGGAGTGGCCATGGAAGTCCCGCTCATCCAACGATATCCACCACCCGTCCTGGCTGAGTAGATATCTACCCCGGGAGCTGAGATATTGGGCTTGATATGAGTTTGCCCCAAATAATTCACCGGGCCGCGCGAGGAAAACTCTGCGATCTCATCCACAAAGTCCGTAGCACCCACGGTAATAACATTGGGATAAGCTGCCGGGGCACCAATGGTTGAGGGCCTCGATCCAGTGTTTCCAGCTCCAAAAACGGGAATAATTCCCAGCTCAACCCAGGTATCGACAGCCGATTGAAAACGATCCGTTAAATGCGTAGCCCAGGAATTACTCACTACTCGTGGAAAATCATTGGTTTGGGGATCACCGTCCGGGTCTGCCATCCATTGCATCCCGGCAATGATCTTAGAATGCGAGGTAGCCCCTCCATCAGAAAATACTTTACCCACGATGAGATTCACGCCTGGGGCTACACCGATAGCCCGTCCTCCAACACTTCCACCCCCCAAGGTTGCCGCACAATGCGTACCATGACCGTGACCATCATTGGGCTCATTGTCCTCATAATCCGAGATAAAATCACGAGACATCAAGACTTTCTCTTTCAGCTCCGGGTGGTTGAGATCCACCCCCGTGTCCAAAATCCCTACCAAAACCCCGGCCCCATTAAAACCAAGCCTGGTCCAGGTTTCAGCCACCCGCAATTTTTCAAGACCATAGGTCAGCTCATCGCTATCGCCATGAGAGGATCTAGATGCGCGAGGCTGGGCCAATTTAATCTCGCTATCGAGAAAAACCTCTAAGACTTCATCATGATCGAGCAAAGAGCGGATTGTTTCGGCTGG
>CAZRLV010000359.1:0-3873 GCA_964600955.1 uncultured bacterium | reverse complement strand
GCTGTTAGGCTGTAAGGTTTTGAAATGCAAGAAGTCAACCATTGCCTCTTCTCTTTTTCCTGAATTCTGACTTCTCCGATTCCGTGTCCCTTTTACTTCCCCACCGACTTGATGAGAGCTTCGTGGTCTCTTTGGAGGCTGATGACCAGATTTTGCAGGGCCACGGACATCTCAGACATCTCACGTGAGGCGCTTTGGGTTTTCTCAGCCCCTTCGCAGGTGGAGCGGGCAGACTCGGAAACCCCGGTGACGTTACGGGCAATTTCGGTTGTTCCGGTGGCGGAATCGGCAACCGTGCGGCTGATTTCAACGGTGGTAGAGGACTGCTCCTCCACAGCATTGGCCACGGAAACCTGGACATCTGAGATGCGCTGCACAATTTTCAATATTTTGGTGATGGCTTGCACCATATTTGCGACACTGGATTGGATTGAGTTGATTTTACTTGCAATTTCATCCGTGGCCCGGCCGCTTTCAAGAGCCAGATCCTTGACTTCATTGGCCACCACGGCAAATCCACGGCCAGCGTCTCCGGCCCGTGCGGCTTCGATGGTAGCATTGAGGGCCAGGAGATTAGTCTGCTCAGCAATGGAAGTGATCAGTTTGATCACCTTTCCAATCTCTTCACTGTTCTCACCGAGTCTGCCCACTTCAGCATGCGCCTGCTCAGCAAGGTCTACGGATTCGCGGGCAATGAGGCTGGCCTCACTTGTATTTCTGGAGATTTCCTTGATGCTCTCACTGAGTTGATCTGCCGATGTGGCCACGTTTTGTACATTGACACTGACCTCCTCGGAAGCTGAAGATGCCGCCACGGCCTGTGCGGCAGTCTCTTCCGAGCCAGAGACTAACTGGGTGCTCACGGCATCCAGCTCAGTGGCTGAAGTCGCTAATTGATCTGCGTGCTGATTTACCCGCTCAAAGGCTTCACGGTATTTATCGGTCATCACACGCACATCGGCTTGAGCCTTGGCCACACTCTCCCAATTCAGATCAACGGTGTTAAAAAGGGCCGCTAGATTCTCAGATATCCTGAAAATGGCCAGTTCCAAATCACCAAATTCATCGCCTGAGACTTTCGCTTTATCTTTTTGGCTTTGCAGTTTGCCCCTTACAATGTCTTCTGCGTCTTGAACCAGTCGCGTCAGAATGCGGCGGTTTCTCTCGGCAGAGGTCCAGGCCACGGCAATCGCCAGCAACCATAAAATCAGTGCGCTAATGAAGATTCGCTCTAAGGCAGTATCGATTTCCTTTTGATACCGTGTTTTGGCCACAAATCCCCGGAGTGTTATTTCCAGTGGGAGTTCTGTAGAGGAGAGTAGCAAGGCATCCCCAAAGCCGGGAACCATAGTCTCAAAGGCCTGGATTCCTTGTTTGATCCCTTGGCTGGAAAAAGCGGCAAGAAGGGTTGAGGGAAGGGGGGAAGAGCTTTGCAAAATGGGGGTAGAGCGCTTGGACAAAAGCGTGAAATTTTCATTCTGTCCACGACCGGCATAAAAATAAGCAGGGTCCAGCAATCCTGCCAGAGAGTGTTCACGGTTGCCGCCTTTGCCATGAAGATTGACCTCTACCAAAAGCCATCCGATGCTCTGGCCTTCAAGAAACACCTCTTTACCCATATAGAGGGGGGTTGAATGATCGAAACTATTGAAGCGCAAAGGGGAGTTGATTAGTTCCGTAAACCAGGATTCCCGCAAAGGCTTTCCCAGATAGGTTGGGTTCGTGGAGGCTAGGACAGTATGGTTGGCATTGACGCAAAGGATCTGGGATACAAATTTATAACTGCGATTGAGGTTTTCAAATAGGGACTGCAAGACCCCATCAGCATCGTCCACCTCAATATTTTCGGGAACCAAGGTCAGGTTGGACCAAGTGCTCAGATGCTCTTCCACCCCATTTACAAACCGCTTGACCTGCTCAGAGATATTTGTGGCGGAATCTTTGCTCACACGCAGGACACGTTCCTCGATATCGTGGCTCAGGCTAAGGTAGACAATGAGCGAGAGTCCCATGACCACAAGAAGTACAAGGATGGAAGCTTCCAGAACCTGTTTTGTTTTAATACGCATTTCCACCTCCACAGACAATCATCCTATAACCAAGAAATCATAAATAAAAGGATTCAACCGATATTTATGAAAGGTGGTCCGGGGGGGGGAATTTCGAGGGGGGCAGAATGTGACCCGCTACGAGATGTCGGTTACCCTGAATCGGTTGCTGAGGATTATCCAGGAAAAAGATGCACGCATTAGAGCCTTGGAAGACAATAAGGGCGGTGGCACGGTCCCTGCCGGCTCGGTACAGGATCAGATTGATGGAATCAGAGATCTCGCTGAGGCCAATGAGGAAGAGGTGGAAAATATCCAGGAGAGTCGGGTGGTTGAATTTAAGATCCATGGTTATTTTGACCAGGAATTTAAGAATATTCAGACTGAAGGTTTTAATACGCCAGACAGTTTTGACCAGCATCATTTCGAACTGATGTTTGAGATGGAAAAAGGAGATTACAAGTTTTTTGGCGAACTGGAATGGGAGCATTCCGGGACGACCATCAAACAAGAGCGTGCCTGGCTGGAATGGACCCACAGCGATGCCTTTAAGATCAAAGCGGGTCAATATTTGACACCCACCTACTGGAATCTTAACCATTTTCCGACTGTGGCGCTAAGTATTAATCGACCAGCGATCAATCGTCAGTTTTTGCCCACGGACTTCGCAGGTGTGGGAACTAGCGGAAGTTTTAAGGAGCAGGGAACCGGCTTCAGCTATAACGTCTATCTGGGAAACGGGAGAGATGACCTTGGAAATGGTCGAGACAGTAATAACAGCAAGGCTTTTGGGCAGAAGTTTATGTATAGCTTCGATGCTTTGGATCAACTTGACTTTACGATCCACCATTTCGAGGACACCCGTGCGACAGGTCTAGACGGAGTTGCTGTTACGGGTAAAGGTGAGTACGAGGCTTGGCAGTATGAGCTTCAGGCCCGCAAGGATGAGTGGGGATTATTGGGTGCATGGGCTAGCGCTGACCATGACAATACCGCTCTAGCCAAGGGTACACTTGAGTCGGAAGGCTGGTATTTGCAGCCCTCTTATGGGATCAGTGATCGTTTTCGCCTATATTATCGACTAGAGAACTACGACACCGATAAGGATAACATTGTGGGCCGTGATAAGGATCGCGACATCGTAGGGTTGGTTTATCAGGCGAATTCCTATACACGGCTGAAACTGGAGTTTCTCCAGGAGGAATTTGATGATCTAACCAAGAAAGATACCGAAGAACTGTGGTCTGCAGTAACATTCTGGTTCTAAGGGGGAAATTAAGATGCGAAAATTTATTTATTTAATATTACTGTCGATAATGGCTTCCATGGTTTCAGCTGAGAATATCGTGATTGTGGCTCATCAGGGTTCCGGGATACAACAAATTGCCAGGAAGTCTCTTCCAGCCATTTTTTTGCTGGAATCAAGCCGTGTGGGAGGGGAAAAAGTGACCGTTGTGGATTACAGTGCGAGTCGAAAAATTCGTGCTGAATTTTCAAAAACCTTCCTCGGAAAGTCCATGGAGGAGATCAAAGCCTTATGGATTCAAAAAATGGTGGCCGAGGGCACTCGACCCCCGAAAACCAAGAAGAGTTTCAAAAGCATCCGGAGATATCTGCTTAAGCACCCCGAAGCCATTAGTTATTGCTATGAGTCGGAGGCTCAAGTGGAAGGTTTGAAGATTGTTCCAATAAACTGATGCATTCATATTAAGATCAATAGGACGAATAAGGAGTCGCGGAATTCAAGAGTTCTTGAATTCTCCACTCCCCGAGTCCTTGGCTCTCGTCATTATGGACCCCGATTCGCAATCCATCCCGTCATCCT
>CAZRLV010000358.1:0-3883 GCA_964600955.1 uncultured bacterium | reverse complement strand
ATTCAGACGCTTGAGGGTCACGGAGTTGACACGCGCGGTTGTATCCAAGATGGGCAATCCCGAACCCTACTCGCAATTGTATCTCTCGCTCGAGACGGGGAGCGCTCCTTTGAGTTTTACGGTGAACCCGGTGCCCATACGGCAATTCGATTTGAAGAGATTCCCAAATCCCTTTTATCGGAAGGAGGAATCTTTCATTTTGGCTCACTCACTTTGTCCTATGCCGAAAGTCACACAACTTCATTAAGAGCGATTGTGGCCGCGAAACATCAGGGAATGTTGGTTTCTTTTGATCCTAATTTAAGGCTCAACCTTTGGGAGAATGAGACTCTTGCCCGTGAGCGAATTGAGAAGGTTTTACCCCTCGTAGACCTTCTTAAGGTCTCAGTTGAGGAGTTGGAGTTTCTCTCAAAAAGAAGCTCGACTGCTGAGAAAATCTCTGAGATGATGAGTAGAGGCCCTGGGACAGTTTGCCTAACCCTTGGCAAGGAGGGAGCTGAACTCTTTCATGGCCAAGCACATACCCAAGTCAAGGCACCGGAGGTCGATGCTGTCGACACCACTGGGGCCGGAGATGGGTTTATGGCTGGATTACTTTTTGGAGTGAGTGCCTTTGGCGGCCTCTCCCCTCTCTCTATAGGCTCAAATCGAGAAACCCTGCTGAAATTAGCCACTCATGTTGGTGCATGCGTGTGCACAAAAAAAGGTGCTATGAGTGCATTGCCAGATCAATCAGAGGTTCAGGAATTAGAGAAGTTCCTGCGACAAAAGTAGTGTAACTAAACAGAGAATCGAAAACTCTAATTAGCTCGTTGTTTGACGCTCTCTCTGATGGGCTGCATGAACTTGCTCAGGGCTTGGTTGAAGTTACCATTCTTGGCTTTGCGGAAAAAATAGATTCCGTTATCACCTTTTCTAGCCAGGGGATCCTTTGTAATCCATTTTGCTGCTGAGATTTTTTTCTCAATAATGCCATTGGTTGAAATGAGTTGTATTTCCTGAAGATTCTCCCATACTCCACCCGCAATGTTGTTAATGGACAAAGCCCCGTTCTTGCGGGTCATTAGCGCTTCTACCCGCTTTCCGTCCAATGGGAATTTTCTAAAATAGCTCACCCAGTTTTGAATGGCAAAGCAAGGATCTGAATCCTGGAAATCTGAGATGATGGCCAAAATCCATGGTTTGTTTGGGATGCCTCCCCTCCCCGCTTTGGCTTGCAATAGACTTTTGAGACCCGCCACGATGGGACTGGGACCGAAAGCCCTTTCACTTTTTAGCTCTTCCAGGCTCAGTGGCCCCCTTGCGAACTGGGTGAATTCCTGTCGCAGAAGTTTGTTCGAATCAAATTTAGCCATGTTTTGACCATGCTTGGCTTTGAGAGGCTTGAACACAGAGTTGTACTCATCAATGTCTTTCGCTCCAAAAATATGGACCGTAGGTATGGAAGTTAAGGAAGCATCATTGAGGGCCTTGAATTCTGCTTCAAGGGCTTCGACTACCTTTTCAAATACACCCTTCATCGTCCCGGAACCGTCCAAGATAATGCGGAAGTTTTCACGAGCGACCGTAGCAACTTCCCTGATGCGCATCCCGGCCGTCATGGTCGCTTCATCATAGTCCACCCAGTCCTGTGCCCAGCTTAATCCAGCGGCTTCCTGGTAAATGACAAACCGACCGTGGGAAGGTTTGAAAAAGCTGAGATCATTGATCATTCCCTTTGTCTGCCCGTTAATTCCATCAACGGTTCCATGCACCACTTCACCATTTTCATCCTTGAGGAAAACATCCTCATGCCCCTGAATACATAAACCTATGGGTTTTTTGTAGTACCCCGTGCGATTCTTATGGGTAAAGGAAATCAGTTCTGACACGCAGGAAAGTAGCGAAGCATAAGCTGTGGCCTCAGGATCAAGAATATAAACATGGTAATCGCTGATGTTTTGGTTTTTTTCCGTGTTTGGACCCAGGGTAAATTCACCCAAGGCTTCATTTGACGGGTTCAGCCCCTCAAAATAGACATCCACCGTAACCGTGTCCATCCAAGACCGGGCCTGCATTTCAATCACTGAATGCTGGCCGGACATCACACTGTTAGCCCCTAAAACCGCCTGCTTACCATTCGTGCCACGTGAGAAAAAATTACCGATTCTTGCCGTACGAGCATCGATAGCGAAGTTACCGATCACCTGATTTTTGGCTTGCTCATCAAAGACATATTTTTCTGCGATCATGGAAGCGCAAATAGCTAATGCGTTTTGAGAACTCCCAACCTCAAAGGCTGTATTCATCCAATCTTTAGAATATTGCCCGTCAAGAACCTGATCGATAAACCTGCTAAGCAAAGACTGGATCTCGATGATTCGTTGTAACAAACTCTCAAGTCGAACCTGCTCATAGCTCAACAAAACATTTCTGTCAGCGTGGCAATACTGATAGAAAACATGGGAGTTCTTCTTGAGAGCCTTGGCAGCCTCGAGGTCTGATTTGGATAATCCTTCTACCTGCTCACGAATTTCTTCTAGTAATAGCACGAGAAACTGGAACCCAGGGATCTTCTTGGCTCCTTTACCTTCTCTGGCGATACCCACAGATATTTGGGGTAGATCCTTGGGTAGCTTTGGACGAAACAGCAGGGCATCTTCACTACCTGGATAAGGGATTACCGCTATCGTACGCGCTTGATGAGGCCCGTTAGTTTTACGGCGTATTACCGCGACCCCTATGGGTTTGCCTGTCGCGTCTTTCACGATGGAATGGACTACCAGAACAGTTCCTTCAGGCGGGTTTTTTAGAACTTTATCTTTCTTTCCATCCGAGCTTTTACTCACCACTGCTTTTTTGAGATAATCACCCAATGCCTTTTGGTCCGAGCTATTGAGACGCGCCTTCTTCAGAGAACTTAGATGGACTCTGGTATAAGCAATTTTAGAGTTGAGTAGGATTTCTTGCCCAACTAGTACCGAATCTTTATCAAATGACCAATTCACCGGATTCAGTGGATGAGAAGGATTTTTCTGCCAGTCCTTGAGCTTGAACTGGGCATCATCTTGATCAAAATTCAACTGAGTTAAAAGATTTTTATCGAGTCCGCTTTTAAGCGATACTTGCATAGACTGGATCTCATCTTGAAGTTTCTCTACCAGAGTCGGCAAAATCCTATGAACTTCATCCAAGGCCAGAGAAACCTCTTGGCTGACATCCTCGATCAGTGTGCTGGCTGAGCTCGGTGTGGCTTCAATTGAGCTTTTTAAATCCTTGAACTTCTCGATCAGCGCATGAATCATGGCATGGGACTGGATTTGAACCGACAAATAGACGGGACTCAAGCTCAGGGTTTTGGAGGAAAGCGTGAACCCAAGATCTTTAGACCGTTGCAGAAATTTCTGAGGGTCTAGAATTTGATTCACAATGAGAGCGGCTGAGGCAATCATGGATGGAAGCTTGGAATACCTGTTCATAAGCATCCGCCACTGCTCCGTCTTTTCTACGATTCCCCCTGTGCCAAAATTCATTGGACGCGGCAAATGGGTAAAATCTTCAGAATCAAGACCTTTGCTTTCGTTGGTCAAAAAATCAAAAAGCCCGGAATCGAGTTCAAACGGTTGCTTATCCAGGCTGATCCTCCGCCTATCCGCCTTATGCTCTGAGCTGCCTGGTTCATCGTCAGGAATCTCCGTTTCAATGCCTGCTTCGGTTCCTATAGCGATGTCATCAAAACCAGGGTCACAAAATAGCCGGCAAGAGAAGCAAAGCAAAGAAAAAATCAGAGTTAAAGACTGTGAGAATTTAAAGAAAGAGATCATCTAACATCCATACTACCTATGGAGTAAAATTGTTTCCAATCCCAGAGAAATAGTGACCTACAGACTGTTTTCAAGCTAGT
>CAZRLV010000357.1:0-3897 GCA_964600955.1 uncultured bacterium | reverse complement strand
GCTCAGGACGAACGCGGTAGAGGAAGCGAGACCTGAAAGGATCAGACAACGAAGGGCAATCAGGGATCGTAGACTTCTGGCCTTGGCACCAAGCACCCTTAGCAGGTTCCACTTCCAGGCTTCGCGGTAAATCTCGAAATGCGAAATGCTGAATAAAACTGCCAGCCCGGAAAGAATGGCCAGAGCCGCTAGAAAATAGATTCCGTAACTCATTTTGGCGAGTAATTGCGAGACCTGCTTGAGGGTCGAGTGTATGTCCACCGCTGAGATATTTTTGAATTTATCTACCAATGATTTGAGGATTATGGATCTGACCTCATCTTTTACCTTGAGAGTTGCCAGAAAGGTTGCTGAGTAATCTTTCAAAGCCTTTTCAGATCCAAGGATAAAGAAATTGGGTTGATAACTATTCCAGGTCACTTTCCTGAAATTTACAATTTTGGCGGAGAACTCCAGTCCTTGAATATCAAACTCAAGCAGGTCTCCCAGGTTTAATCCCAGTTTTCTCGCAAATCCTCTCTCCAGGGAGATTTCTGCCTGCTCAGATGATGTTCCTAGTATGGGATCGCCTTCCACCACTGTCTCCGACTCGCCCCAGGTTCCATTGCTGCGATAGGATAGATTGGCACCGCGTCTAAGAAGCATGGCTCCAAAACCCTTGGAATCGGTATCTTTTTCCCTTTTAGACAAATAATCTCGCAAATAAAGCCCGTTGACTTTGACCAGGCGGGAGCGAATCATGGGTACCGGCTTGGATAGATCGATATTCTGGTCTGTCGACCATTGAGTCAGGTTGCCGATCTGACCCGCTTGAATATCGAAAAGAAAAAAATCAGGAGGGCCCTGTTTGGGGTTTGATAAATGCAGTGAGAGGTTTCTTTCGATCTGGGGTAGGACGCTGACCAGCAGGGTTCCAAGTCCCATGAAAACAATGCAAAGAAGGGTTGTGCCGGGAGTCCTTGAAAGATCCCGAAGAGTATAGGATATTCCCCAGCCCAGCCTGGAAATCCTGGTGTTCAGGGGGCCTATCAAAAGTTTTCCCATCAGAAGCAGAAGAATGGAAGCCAAAAGAATGCAAAGGCAAAAAATAAATCCTAGTTCAAGAGATCTGGCCTGAAATGAGGAAAGCAAAAAGACCCAGAGAACAAAGAGAACCAGACTTCCAAGCCAGATGGGGTCTTTCCAGGCTGAGGGTCTTGCAGACTGAGGCGCACTATGAAGTAGCTCGGTGAGTTGGATGGACCCAAGAGATCGCAGGGCGGGTAAACAGGGAATGACTGCCCCTGAAACTCCGGGGGTCAAAATAGCCCAGAAGACCTCAGGACTGATTCTGGGGTGGAGACCGGCAGGAAAGAGGCCTGGCAATAACTGCTCAAGCATAAAAACCAGAACAAAAGCAAGAATAACGGCAGCAATACTTGCGAAAACTCCAAGAATGAAGAGTCGTGTGAGGATGAGGATATAACCGTGTTTTTTTCCAAGCCCTAAGACCCTAAGAATCGCCAATTCAGGAATTCTTTCCTCAAGATAGGAAGCGTGAAATACACTAATCCCACAAACCGCTAACAGCAGTGCGATCATTCCAGCCAGAGCCAGGTAGCGCTCAAAATTCTCAAACCCACGGCGCACGCGTTCCCCGGCATCCTCATAAGTCTGCACTCTGAAAAACCGGCCGCGCGGGACCTCATCAAGAATGGCCTTTTCCAGCTTTTCGCGCAACCCCCGTGGATTTTGCCCTGAGGGTAATTGGATAAAAACTTCATAGCGAACCCGGCTGCCAAATCCGATGAGATGGGTTGCTTCTAAATTTCTCGCAGATATGAAAACCTCAGGCGAAATACTAAGTCCGAGTAAGTTTCGAGTCGAGTTCTCCTCAATCTTTCCTCTAAACTCAAAATCAAGATCACCCACCGCAAGCTTCCTACCTTCCAAAGTAGCGAGCATAGTAGAGAGCGTTGGGTCCATCCATAGCCTGGGAGCCTGATGCAGATCAACGGGGGTTAGGATTTTACCAGATTGAGTTTTAGCAGTGAGGCTTCCATAGAGTGGCCAGTTTTGATCTATGGCCTGAAGGTGGACCAGGCGCATGGAAGCCCCGGAGCCAAGCATGGTGTGTAAAGAGGTACGCCAGGAAGAATGAAATCCTTGAGGGATTACTCGCTTGATGATGGACTTTAGCTCTTCAGGCAGAGGTTCAGTAGCACTAATTCTCAGGTCACCACCAAACATAGCTCTGGCATTTTCCTGTAATTCGTCGCGAATGGATCCTCGCAGGATCTCAAGAATACCAATGCCGCAGAGTCCAAGAGACAGGTTTAGAACGAAAAACAGACTCCAGCCGGGACGCGAGCGAAACTCGCTATAGAGTAAAAGAAGGATGGCTTTCATCCAGCTTACCTCGATCTAAAACCAAAGTTCGGTCACAGGTCTTCGTCAGATGGTGATTATGGGTCACCAAAACCAAAGAGGTCTTAACACGGGTAACGAGATCAAGCATGAGATCAAAGACTTTGGAGGCTGTCTTGGGGTCCAGGTTGCCGGTGGGTTCATCAGCCAGCAACAGGGCTGGTTCAATGGCCAAAGCTCTGGCCAGGACCACCCTCTGGCATTCCCCACCACTCAGATGTGCCGGGAGATGATCTCCACGTGATTGGAGGCCCACCTGCTCGAGTAAATTTTCCGCCCTTTCTTGAGCCTCGGGGTCAGATCGTAGGCTCAAGGGTAAAGATATATTCTCTAGGGCAGTGAGATGAGGGATGAGGTGAAATTCTTGAAACACAATTCCGATCCGACTGGCCCGAAAAGGGTCTAGCTCGCTCTCGTTCATCAAAACAAGGTCTCTTCCTTCAATCTTCAGCGAGCCTGAATCCGCTTGGTCCAGGCCGGCGATCAGAGATAGCAAGGTGGATTTTCCAGAACCGGATTCACCCAAAATTCCAAGAGACCCCCCCCTTTGCAAATCCAGATTCAGATTCGAGAGAATCGACAAAGGCTCGCGGCCCGGAACCGGATAAGACTTACAAAGCGATTGAATCTCAAGAATCATGTTGTATCCAGGGACGTCAAACCCTGTCATTCTCCGACTTGACCGGGGGATCCATCTTTCTTTCCTATTCCGATAGTTCCTCTAGTGATTTCGTTCTTCTAGTTCCTTTCCTTCTCAATATCTCAACCAACTTCTCAAGAACCGTATTCGCAATAATTTTATGCCCGTCTGCGTTGGGGTGGATTCCATCAGGCTGGTTCAGGTTTCGTCTACCGGCAACGTCTTTAAGAAGAAAAGGAATCAAAGGAACGGAATGCTTTTTGGCTAGGCTGTCAAAAACCCTCTCGAACTTCGAAGCGTATTCCCTGCCGTAATTGGGAGGAATCTTCATTCCCGCCAGAAGAACCTGCATGGAATGAGACAGCGCCAGAGTTATGACCTCAGAGAGGTTTTTCTCCATATTCTTCAGGGGCAGACCGCGCAGTCCATCATTGGCTCCCAGAGCTAAAATCAAGACTTCAGGGTCCTGGTCCAGGTAGGTTTGAAGCCTACGCGCAGCCCCGGCCGATGTACTGCCGCTAATTCCAGCATTGATCACAGCAGCCTCGTAGCCATGAGCCTGCAATTTCTCTTCCAAAAGCCGAGGGTAAGCCTGCCCACGTCGTACGCCCAAACCCTCAGTAAGAGAATCCCCAAGCACCAAAACCCAAAGACTAGCCTCCCGAGCAAAAATCCCACTCGTAAGAAGCAAAAAAACAATAAATAACCTACGCATAATTTTTAAATCAAGAGGATAATACAGGAAACGGAATCTAGAAGTCAGAATTAAGATGAAGACTTTTTACGACCATTTGAATGGATCCCCCGGTCAAGCCGTAGGATGACGGAATTTTACTCCCCCTTCCGATGAT
>CAZRLV010000356.1:2991-3901 GCA_964600955.1 uncultured bacterium | reverse complement strand
GTTGTGGGCCATGCCTGGCACACATGGATCCCCCGGTCAAGCCGTAGGATGACAGTTACGGCCCTACCTTCTTCTTCTCTTGTCCTCTATTCCGATGATTCCTCTAGTTCCGATAGTTCTATAGTTCCTTCTTCCAATCCCCTACTCTACTCTTCTCTTCTCTTTAATTATTCAAGGAACGTGATACCTTATAGATTGCGCGCTCTCTTAGCTCGCCAGATACGCCGGCAAAGCGGGCGGCTGCCATTCCGGCACCGGCTCCAGTAGCTATGCTTAGAAAGCCTTGACTAGCCATTTGAACCTGTACGCTGACAGAGATCGCTTCCTGGCCATAGAGCTTGGCATCTCGACTGGCAAGCACTCTCATTTCGTCCACTAGGTAGGAGGCTGTAAACATATCGGGAACGCCGGTAACGGGGTCGGCAGACCCTGAGATCACACGAATGGCGGGTTGTGAAAAATCATAGATCCCATCGGTGACTGCCGGCACGGCGCTGGGCCCGGCTGTAATGGTTCCCGTATCAATCCAGGCGCGGATATCAATAGCATCTGCCAGTTCAGGCAATGCTGCGCTAAAGGGGTCCAGGCTTGATATATCCTCATAAAAACGTACCAGATATAAATTGGAGCGCAAGCGAGCCGGGTGATTACCCCCAAAGGTACGCTTGAAGAGACGATCAATTTTTGGAAAGCCGCCTGGATAATCACCAGATGCCCAAACATCTGGATTATTATCAAAATCCGTATCCGTGACAACATCCCTGTCAAGCGGCGAAACGGCTGAAACTGAACCACTCAAAAAAGCGGGTCCCGGATTCGTAACCAGCGAGCCTGTGCCTCTCGAAGTCGGCGGGTCGTTGGTTCCCCTTATGACCGTCCAATTGGCAGGGAAATTATTATATTTTGAAGA
>CAZRLV010000356.1:0-2981 GCA_964600955.1 uncultured bacterium | reverse complement strand
CATAAACCATACGCGACTCCGTCGTAAGCTTCCGTCGAAAGCAGGCGCAGTTTCAATCGGGCGTGTTGCAGAGCACCTTTGGCCAAATATTTTAACTGTAAATGTTTGAGATTTTTAAAGATAACGGGTTTATCCTGACGTTCACTGCGCAGTAAGGCGATGACGGTAATGCTCAAAATCCCAATGAAAGCAAAAACAATGGGAATGGCCATGCCTTTGGAGTTCATCATCGAAAGCGCCCCTTAAAAGTCACCAACTCAATCATCTTGGCCCCGCCACGAGCATCAATATGCGAACGCTCGGCCGCATCGGACCAATCAGCGCCGGCTGAAGCAAAAGCACTCTTCCAGCCCCAACGAATGAAGAGCTGAATTTTGGAGAAATTAGCATAGCGGGCCGGATCCGCACTACCGCCTAGATAATCAAAGGGAACTGACGCATTATCTAAGGGGAGGGAAATCTCCATGTCGGATCGAATTCTACGATTATGCAAAGCGGGATCTAGAGTCCATTCGTTTTGATAATAAGGGCTGTAATTCTGGTAATCCCCTGCTCCGCCCGCAGTTGGATAGGGCTGACCGGAAGTCAGGGCCAAGGTATCATAAAAGAGATCGGGGAGATTGGGAACTTGTTCATAGTCTATCGGTGGGTTGATCAGGTAACCGTAACTGACCCAGGTGGTAGCTCCGGCTGAACCTGGAACCCCATCGTAATAGGCTCCAATATATAGGTCCGTATAGAAATTATCCCGTCCAATCTTAAAATAGCGGGCCTTGGACATGGGGCTTTGGCAAGTGGATGGAGGGGCGGTCTCCAAACAGAAGTCTCCGAGAAAATCATTCACTCCCACGGTGGTGGTCGTAATCCCTGCCGATTCGCGACTGCCGGCACTATCACGCAGAGGGGTTGCGGAGGGGTCGGTAAAATCAATGTCTTGAAATCGTATGGAATCATTGAGCAAGTATTCGAGAATGCTTGCACCAATGGTTGACGCATTAGCGTAAGTATTGGAAATATCCGTCTGTCGCACACCGCTCCACATCACCCCCATCAGAGGGACAAAAGCAAAGGCCAAAACCGCGAGAGCTACCAAAATCTCCGTCAGCGTGAATCCAAGAAATCGCTTAGTTCTATGTTTTGCAGAGGATCTGAGTGAAGTCATTTGATGGAATTCCGGTTTGGGTTTTGTATAATCTATTATAGCAGGAAGAAGGAGAGGAGACAGAAGTCAGAATTCGGGAGACAGGAGAAAGGGTGGAATAAAAGATGGTGTGAATCGAGTTCAGCATGACTACATCTATGGGTTTTCGTGCGCAACGATGGTAAACCGAAGCTTTGAGGAGATTTTAATAGGACTACCCTGGAGGGCTTTAAGGCTTTGAGGCTTTGAGGTAAGAAAAGATGCGGAAATATAAAGCTTTTACTTTGGTTGAGTTGCTTTTTGCTTCCATGATTCTTACGGTCTTTCTGCTTGGATTGGGGTCTTTTTTTCTGCAGGGCAATGAAGCGGCCGCCAAGGGAACCTGGCGAACCCATACCAATGCTCGCATGCGAACAGCAATGAAGATGCTGCAAATTGCTCTTGGTAAAACCTCTTATCCCGCATTTACCAGTCCTGAGGCTTTTGACGAGGTCTATCCCTGGGACGCTGGAGCCGCTGATTATGACCTTAATTTTTCACAAACCTTTTCGGCTACCAGTGTAGACCCGGTCACCTGGGAAGCGGGCGTGCAGGAAGGAACCATCGTCCAATTTGTTACAGCAAGCCCCCATCAATTGGCTTCGGATCTGAGTGTAGAACAAGCCGGTGTCACCACGCGCTATACTCTGGCCTTTCCTTTAGCCGCCGATACCCCTCCGCATGTCGTCATCGATGGCAACCTGGGTGTGAGCACAGCACTGCAAACCCTGATCATTACAGCCGAAGAGGGTAGCTACAGTTATGATACGGCTACTGAAAGCTTCAACGCCCCCACATATTCAGGCACCCAGACACGCGTCACCGTCCCCGATGTTCAAAAAATCTCCTTTGCAGTTTTCCAGGCACATCCCAATCCAGAATACGCAGATGAAACAGACCCAACGCATAGCCCAGCCAACAATCCACGCATCACCCTGCGCATCATCCTAGAGTGCCGCGACCCTATCGACGCACGCCAAAGAATCGTACACAATCTCCTGCATATGATTAATACGCAGGTGAGATAGAAGAAGGGGAGAAGGAACTAGTAGAACTATCGGAACTAGAGAACTATAGAATAAGAAAAGAGCGAGGAGGGGGAAGCACAAGCGGTGACTATTTTTTCCTTTTCTCCATTCCGATGATACCTATAGTTCCGATAGTTCTATAGTTCTCTATTTTGGTCATTCTCCGACTTGATCGGGGGATCCATCTTCAACTTTTCTTTCTTTCCCCATTCCCATGCTTCCTTTGATTCCTATGCTCCCTCTGATTCCTGCCCTCTTTACGGCCTTTCCCCGTAGAGTACTTTGTCTGGGATTTTATTTTCTGTGAGGAGGCTGGGTAGTGACTGTAGGAGTCTGGGGCTGGCTCCACGGATCAAATAATAATCGTTGATCAAAAGGGTTGGGGCTACCACAACCTTCTTTTTAACGACATCAATCATGCTATAGATGAGATCTCTGGCCCCGTCACTGCCTTGAACACAACTGGCTATCTGCTCCTGTAGCCCTTTGGAAAACCCTGCCTTTTTAAAGGTGGTTAAGCGCATCTCGTCGATGGGCAGACCTTTTACCTTGCGGCTTAGTTCATTTTGGTCGCGGACGGTTCCGAGTTCTGAGTGCAGCTCGATTGAAATCAGGCTCAGATAGGAGCGATGCTGGTCCTTGGTGGCCAAATTACTGATACAGAGCTGATTTACGTTTTCAATCATCTCTGCACGTCCGTTTTTGGACTCCAGATATAGGGGGAACGTCCCACCCCGACCGTCATTATACATGACCTTGTAACGCTCATCGTT
>CAZRLV010000355.1:0-3925 GCA_964600955.1 uncultured bacterium | reverse complement strand
AAGTCGGAGAATGACGATACCTACGGGGATTCATGCCCTTTGACGGCTTAACTAAACACCATTGCGGCTTGACCGGGGGATCCATTCAAAAGATCGACTTGATTTTCAAAATGATATAATCGAATCCTATGTGGATTTTCTTTTCTTCTGGCTTTTGGGTTTTAACTTCTAGCTTCTTAATTTGTCTCTCCCCATCCTTTGCTGAGGAGTTTTTTGAGGACCTTCGCGATAAAACCACTAAAGGCGCCGAGAGTGCGCGGGCCTCGGTGTCTGAATCGTCTCAAGGAAGTCTTGAGGAGCAGGTTTTTAAGGATTGGCTGCAGGGTTCCATTCAAGCGGCCCGCAGAGAGCAGCTGGCGCGGCTCGATAAAAAAATTGCCTGGCTTGACTCCGCGGTGGATCTTCCCGAGGCTCTCCGAAAAAAACACCGTCAAAAACAAAAACACCTCATTGCCTACCGCCAAAAAATTGCAATGCAGTTTGTTGATTCTCAGATTAAAGAGTCCCAACCAAAACTCTGGCAACCCTCACATAGCATTGACCGCCAGGGTGAAAACAAAGTGCACCAGGAAGCCCGCAAAATAGCGGCCACGCTCTCTGAACCCCAACGAAAATCCTTTCTTTTGAATTGGAAGGCCTCTTTAGTGGATTCGAAGGCCAGGGATCATTTTGCCACCTACCTTGCCCTTGCCGGACTCTATGGTACGCAGGACCCCATCGTACAGCGTCAAAATGAGCGTATGAACGCGGCAAGACCAGAGTTTGTTCCCACGGAGTCCGAGTTTTCAACTGTCCCTCCAGAAGAATGGACGGACTGGGTCTATACGGTATTAAATTCCCATCGTAACCGCTTCAGTCTTCCTCTACGAACGCGCTTTGAGAAGGTGGCTCTGCTGGAAAATCAAATGATTCTTGCAGAAGGAAAACCAAAAGAGATTCAGCTCTATCAGAGAAAACTTGCCTGGGAGAAAGAAGTTTTACTTGAGATCGTAAAGCAAAGGGGTTTGGTTTTAGACCCTGAAGAAATGGATGAGAATGAAGACAAAATCTTGGAATGGTTTGTTTTAAATCAGAATAAACTTCCCTTTTTATGGCCTCTTGAAGAAAAGGGAAAACTACTCGACAGCTTTGATAAAGAGCGAGGGCCCTTTGTCATCCTCGAAACCCTAAAACAGCATGGAATTCTAGCCCCGCGCGAAGGTCAAGTCCAGGGCAAGAACGACCAAGGGTTCACATTTTACTCCCCACCCTATACCTTTTATTTCAGAGGGGAAATTGACCTGCTGATTAAAGGTCAAAAAAAGGTGAAAAGAGGGGATAGAATTGCAGAACTAAAGGGAGATCACACCGTAGCAATCACAGTCCTAGACGTCGATAAACCCCAGGATTTAATGACATTTTTTTAGACCCAAGAATCAGAGGAACGGGAGAAGAAAAGATGAAGATGGATCCCCTGGTCAAGCCAGAGGATGACAGGTTTTGGGGTTGAAGGTTTATAGGTAGGACAAGAGGAAACAATAGTAGCAATGGGAATAGTGGAATAGGGAGTCTAGTTCCGTCATCCTCCGGCTTGACCGGGGGATCCACTCAAGAGGTCGTAAAAATATTTGTTCCTCTGCTACCTTTGATCCTCTGTTCTCAATTTTCCCTGCAATCTTCGAGCTCGGTTTCATCGTAGAAGATGCGGATGCGGGGACCGTGAAGGCAGGTGCAATAAGGGTCATCCTTGAGTACGTAGTTCTCAGGTCGACAGAAAATACCCACGGCTTGTTTCATAAAAGGGTTTCCGTCTCCATCTACAGGCAGGAGCTCTTGCAAAGCTTCGGGGAATTTTAAGAGGTTTCCTCGGTCTGTAGGACTTTGTTGCCTGTAACCTCCTGGATTATCTTTGGCTTGACCCCATGGGTTTAAGCCTGAAAACCCAGGCCCGCCAAAAGAATTGAAGGCCGAGGAGCCCTCATCTTCCACGCGGGGCTTTTGATTAGAATTACCAAGCAAAGCGACCAGCTTTTTTTCGCGGGGGCTTTCGGCCTGAGACTTTGAAGGTTGTGAAGTGGGTGCAGTATCTGACCTGATTTCTGAGGCCGCATTGAGCCCAAACCCATCTCCACAGTCCGAGAACAAACTAAAGGGCAGATCACTGCTTGATGTTCCGGGTCCCAGGTCTGATTCCGCCTTTGAAATCAGGTTCTTTAGTTTTTCCTGGTCGACGGGGGTCGCCCCCTGAGATCCTAACAATAGCTCAGATTTTGCAAATTGCTCCGGGTTGTTACGAATATCCATGCGTACATATTCACGAATCGCACTGTCCCCAGCCAAGACCTGAATCAACTCTGTGACTTCACCATCTTCTTTGGAGGTCTCTTCAATCAGAGATTCGCGGCGCTGTTTCACCCCGGCAAGTAATAGCTTCTCACTGAATTTCCCCGTGGATTCATCGGCGTATTGCGGGTTATCCCTAAAACCTGGTTCAAACTCCCTATAGCCTTCAAAATAAGCTTTCTGACAGGCCTCGGAACCCCTTGGCGGCCTGAAGCCTCGCACGCCGCTTTCACGACAGATAGAACGAATCCCATTTTCATTGATTAGCCGCGCCCCATACTTGTCATAACCCCATTGGTCTTTGGTTTTCAACTCCAATAATTGACGCCAGGTCTCCTCCTGAATCAGCCCTCGAACCGCTGGCTTACCTGCTTGAAGTTTCTTGGCTTCAACATACTCTCTAAGCCCCTTAAAAGGGTCCTCAGACTCCAGATCAATCAATCCATCAGGAAAAGCCTCAAGCTGATCGGCAATGGCCTCAATCGTCGCATCGGCAAGGATATAAATTTCTCCACCCTTTCGCAAGGCCTCTTCAATCTCAGAGTCCATAATTCTGCCATCACTACCCAGAAGTCGGTTTGCATATACCGAACTGCCTTCCTTTGTACTTGCATCGGCCGTTAACGCTTGAATATAGTTCATACCGATAACCAGCGCCTTTTGCTCACTATCGCCCATAAAGTATTGATCATCCAAAAACCCTTCCAGGTTTCCGTTATAAGGGGAGCTCATAATCTGGTCTGCGCTGGCAACTCTACCAATGACTCCCATATAGCGGTCTGGCTGCTGTTTTGCGTCCTCTACATGCAATCTTAAGGCTGGGTCCTGAAGAAAAATCTGGGCTGCCTTCTCAGGCTCCTCATCGAGAATCAATAGATTATATTCAATCAACTCTCCCAAAGCTCTGCTGGTCCCAACACCTGAGACCACAAGATCCATATGCATTCTCTCATGCTCGGGGTCTTTATACTTTATTTCTGAATTGCTTTTAAATCCGGGAAGGTTTTCCTGCTCAAGCTTGTCTTTTACGAGATCCACCCCAAAACCAATCCCTTCACAATCCATCACGGTCTGCCCGTTTCCAGAAGGACCGCAGTTTTGGTAGATCGATTTTAGAACTTCGTTATGCCTGGCCGTCCAAACGGGCTTTGCGTCTGCGTCAGACTCTTGCGCCTCGCCAGCAAAGCTATAACGGACCTTGATATCCTCTAAGACCCTATCCATTCTCCGATCGAGAGTAGACTGACTCTTCTGAATAAAGCCGGTATCGAGGACAACCGCTTCTGCTGCCTCCTGAGCTTGAATCCAGGTGGAAGAAAAACTAGCCAACCCCAAAAAACCGATGGAACAAAATAGAATCCTGGATTTCATAAAACCCCACCTTTCAATGATTTAGGCACTCTAACCCTTAAGATAAGTATAAGAATAAATGAGGCAACGAATAGGGAAATGAAAAAATAATTTAGATAAAAGCTTGACGGAAATTGCAAATGTCAAAAGGAGGGGGCTACAGAACTATCGGAACTAAAGAACTATAGAATATGAAGAGAAAGAAAAGTCCAAGATGGATCCCCCGGTCAAGCCGTAGGATGACGGATTTTGA
>CAZRLV010000354.1:0-3929 GCA_964600955.1 uncultured bacterium | reverse complement strand
CTAAAGTCGTCCGAGCCCTGGGAATTGAAGTTAATCTAAGTTTTGGACTTTAAACCGTTTCCGTCTCTGGAGCATTCAATCACTTCTATAATCTCTTGGTCCTTGGAAACCTTGATTTAGAGCTTTGGGTTTGGAGAATTGGGGATTGAGGGGGTAGTATACTTGTGCGGGTTGCAGGGGCTTGAAAACATGAAAAAAGCGGATCTTCTTGAGTTAATCTCCAATGGTGAAAATTCAGGAGTAGAATTCAAGCGCGATGATATTCGCCCCGAGCAATTGGCAAAAGAAGTTGTTGCTCTGGCCAATCTAGCGGGGGGCCGTATTCTACTGGGTGTTGATGACGATGGCTCCATTTTTGGAATTACACGTAAAAATCTTTGCGAGTGGGTGTTTGATACAGTGGTTAGCCGTTATATCCACCCAGCGTTGTTGCCCTATTACGAAGAGATTTTGCTCGATTCTGGAAAACGCATAGCTGTTATCACGGTCGGTCAGGAGTGTTCCAAGCCTTATGTAGTCCGCCTTAAGGACCGCGAAGACGTTTACATTCGAGTTGGGAATGTTTCGCGTCTCGCCACGCGTGAACAGCAGGCACGTCTATATGCTTTTGGCGGACTGATTCATGCGGAGCTTATGCCGGTTTCGGGTACATCTTTTGATTCTCTGGATTTATCAAGATTGGAGAATTATATTCGGGATATTTTAAATGATATTGAGCTCCCTCAAAAAAGAGAGGATTGGATTCAACGACTTCTTGGGCTTGGGTTTATGGTTGAAAATGCAAATAGAGATCCTGTTTCTACGATTGCGGGACTCGTTTTGTTTGGAATCAAGCCGCGTCAGTTTCTTAAGCAAGCTGGGGTAAGACTCATGTTTTTTCAAGGTTTGGACAAGGAGTATCAGGCGGACCTGGATAGAGTCCTGGACTTGCCCATGGTGGGTCGCTTGCGAGTGACTCCTTCCGGCAAATCTTTGGTTGAAGAAGGGCTGATTGAAAAGTCCGTGGAACTGATGGGGCCGTATGTCTCGCGTGAAGCTAACGGGATTGATGAAAATTTCCGCCGTGAAAGAGAATGGTTCTACCCCCAGGAGGCCATACGAGAGCTTTTAATGAACGCATTGGTACACCGTGATTGGACACGTTTTACTGAAATTGAAGTCTGTGGGTACGCTGACCGATTGGAGATTCTTAGTCCTGGCTCCCTTCCCAACTCAATGACCATTGAAAAAATGAAAGCGGGGCAGCGTTCGGCCCGCAACATCCTTATTGTAGAAGTCATTCGTGATTATGGTTATGTAGACGCAAGAGGTATGGGGATTCGCACCAAGGTTCTTCCCTTGATGAAAGCTGCTGGCAAGGAGCCAATTTTCGAAGAGACAGAGGATTACATGCGGACGGTATTAGGTCGTTTAAAAGGTCAGGATCAGCCACAACATGACCCGATAAATGACCTTTTAAATGCAATTCGG
Organism: uncultured bacterium; assembly: GCA_964600955.1. GTDB lineage: Bacteria > Muiribacteriota > UBA6191 > UBA6191 > UBA6191 > CAZRLV01. The sequence goes on along the minus strand of CAZRLV010000354.1, from coordinate 2,459 downwards.
TCTGATCCTAGAGCCGACTACGAAACACTGGCACAGGTTGTAGGAGTGAGTCAAGCCACAATCAAGCGCTATATCCAGAAACTCAAGCAAGATAATCGCCTGGAAAGGGTGGGATCAAAAAAAACGGGTCATTGGAAGATTTTTTAGGTCGATACTCCCGACTCCGGAGCATTCCAAGCATCGCGAACTAAAACAAAAAAGCCAGAGAGGGCCGTGCTAGTTGCCTAGGCCTCATTATTGTTATCAATAAAGAGGATTTTCTTGATTTCCTCAACAGAGGTATCAGCCATTTTGGCAATGGTTCCAATCGGAACCCCTGCTTTATGGGCACTCAGAATCATATTGTGGCGCCCTTGCTCGATTCCTTCCTGAATCCCTTCCTGTTTCCACGCCTCTTTCCATTCTTTTACGGTTTCTTCCAACATTCCACCGACCTCATTTCTGGGTGAGAAAATAGTTTTTTATAGCCCCCGTCCATATTACCCATAGATAAAGTATACAAGGATTTTAACAAAACCGTAAATATGGGGCGGTCCTATTAAAATTTCCATCAAGTATTGGGAAGGCCTCGCAGGGCGTGAAAGCCCGTAGCACGTTATTCGCCGACCCCCAAACCTCGTCATCCTACGGCTTGACCGGGGGATCTATCTTCCTCTTATCTTTGATAATTAGTGCTTGACCCAGATTTTGACCTTTTAAATGGATTCCCCGGTCAAGCCGTAGGATGACAGGAGGATGACAGGATTTGGGGGCTGAAAATGGGGATCCCCACAGGACTTCATGCCTTATGACGGCATAACCGAAGCTTTTAAGAGATTTTAATAGGACAGCCCTGTCTGGACGATTGAACAAAATAGAATTATAATAATTGTATATTTTAATTTGGAATGCAAATATACAAGTTATGATTGGAGATTCTTATATAACTCGTGGTATCGAGCCTGTTTTAGAACGGGCAGCTCAGGAGTTTCCGGCCGTTGTTTTAGTGGGACCGCGACAATCTGGGAAAACTACGCTTTTGCGCCACCTATTTTCCAAATCGCATCAATATGTGTCCCTTGAGCCTCCTGACCTGCGACTGACTGCGATCTCTGACCCACGATCATTCCTGACATTGTACCCGGCCCCCGTAATTTTTGATGAAATTCAGTACGCACCGGAGCTTCTTGCCTATATTAAAGAAATTATTGACGAGAACCGCAATTTGCACGGCCAATATCTATTAACGGGTTCCCAAAATCTCCTAATGCATGAAAAAGTCTCAGAGACACTGGCGGGCCGTGTGGCAAGTCTTCGTAAGATGCCACTTTCTAAGCGTGAAATTCTGTGCAATCAAGAGGGTCCCCTGCTCTGGGAAAAGGGCTGGAAACTAACATCTGTGCCTGATTTTAATCCTGAGAAATTCTGGGTATCTGTGCTAAGAGGAGGATACCCTGAATTGCAAGCCAATCCAGGCCGAGATCTGGCGCTATGGCATGCAAGTTACGTGCAAACCTATCTAGAGCGTGATGTCAGAAGTTTGCGAAACATAGGCGATTTAAGCCTGTTTCAAAACTTTCTCAGAGCATTGGCAGCTCAGTCGGGACAATTGCTAAACTTAAGTGATCTTTCGCGCAACCTGGGAATTGCCGTCAACACAGCACGAAACTGGTTGTCTGTACTGGAGGCGACCTTTCAGGTTTTGGTTTTAAGGCCCTGGACCAGAAATGCCAGAAAGCGCCTTGTGAAATCCCCCAAAGTATATTTTACCGATACCGGGACCCTTTGTTATCTCGTCGGTTTAAAAGATCCAGATCACGCAGTACTTGGTCCTTTGGGTGGGGCTTTATTTGAAACCGCAGTTCTCAGCGAGATATATAAGATATTGCTAAGTCGTGGCGTGGTGCCACGCCTTTATTTTTGGAGAACAAGCTACGGTGCGGAGGTGGATATCATTGTGGAGTCAGAGGGAAACCTCATTCCTCTTGAAGTCAAACTAAACGCTACTCCACGTCCTTCCATGGCAGACCATGTCAAAACCTTCCTAGGTGATTATCCAAAACAAAGCGACATTGGGTTTGTAATCCATCCAGGTAGTTCCGTGTTGCCTCTGCATGCCAAAGTTCGAGCCGTTCCCTTTACGACACTTTAAGGGGTGCTTCCATATCCAGAGTATTCCAAGCATTCCGAATCAGGACAAAAAAGCCAGAGAGGGTCGTGCTAGAGCACTTTACAAAATCTTGTGGCCAGTATGATTCAATGTTTTCACAAGCCTCGTCAAATCCTATCTGCAATTGAGAATCCAGGAATCAGAATTCAGAATGAAGAAGAAAATCACCTCCGCGTCATCCTACGGCTTGACCGGGGGATCCATCTTCCTCTTCTCTTCAATAATTCGTGCTAACCAAGGTTCTCGACCTTTTAAATGGATCCCCCGGTCAAGCTTCCTCATTCTATTGTCTCCTGTTCTCATGGTCCTG
>CAZRLV010000353.1:0-3936 GCA_964600955.1 uncultured bacterium | reverse complement strand
CTTTCGGACTTAGCATTTGCAGCAAGTATTCCCGACCTCTAGCCTTGGCGGTTTCTCGTTCACGTTCTCCCAGCAAATTACCTTTGAGGTTTTCAAGTTCGGCGGTTTTCGAGATCTGTATTTTTTTCAGGTCTGAAACTCTGAGAAGGCCCTGGACAAGTTTTCGATGAAATGCCTGCAAGTCTGCTTCCTGGACAGGGTCACCGAGGGGCCCGCTAATCTTGAGCCCGGTTTTGAGATTTTCTTTGAAATCTTCCTTTAGATAAGGAAATTCGGAGCGCAAAAAAGCATTTCCCATGTCCAGGGCCAAATCACCTTGGAGGGCGGTACGATGTCCTGGAGAAGTCCCAAGCGATAACTGAATGGGAGTTGTATTGATGATCTGAAAGCGGTTTTGTTTGTCCACGAGGTTTATTTCAGGAAATTGGAGAGCACCGTGGGAAAGGTTGAAGCTGATTTCAGAAACAGGATGTAGCTCAATGGGCATGGTTTTGATGTGAGCCCGGGTGGGCATCTGCCTTGAAATAGCTTTAAAATAGCCTCTTACTATGCTGCTCTTTATGGACCGAGTCATGGCCTGGATGGAAGCCGGTGCATGAAACAAAGGCTTGTCCAGGCTCAGCGCTCCATCCAAGACAAGTGGGATGTTTCCAGAAACCGGAGCTAGAATAGAAAGAAAGGAGAGTTGTGCACCAAGGGCCGCCTTGAATCGCCCCTGTAGAGCTGGTTCCAGCAAAGGCCAAAGTTCCTCAAGATTTAGGGATGATAGTTCAATACTGCCCTGATTAAGAAAGCGCCCTTCCAGTTCGGAAACACCTCTCGCACTGAAACGACCTGAAAAAACTTCCCCGGTAAACTTTTTAAGCCGCATTAAAAATGGGTTTTTATGGATATTAAATTCCAGCTCAAGATTCCTAGGACTGAGTTTTGGGTAAGGTTTTGGAAGCTGAAGATCTATTTTGGATGCATAGATGCCACCGCGAAGTCGTGTTTCATCAATCTGAGAGACCCCAACCCTCAGAACCCCTTCGAGGTTGGCTGGACTGAAGCCACTGAGCTCGGAAAGATCTTTTAAGTCGAGGGTGCCAAGAATATTGATTTGTTCCATAGCGGAGAGTTTTGCAGGATTCAGGACTCCTGAAAGCTTTAGCTTCGTCTCTTGCTTTGTATTGACTTCCATCTGATAAGGGCCGTCTGATTTCCAGATTCCGCCAATCTCCGCTGTTTCAGGGATCCAGCGGTGAGCCCATTGTAAAGGAATCTGCTGCATATTCAATTTTCCCTGAAAGAGGTTGGAAAGGCCCGCATAAGGGTAGATATTTCCCTCATATGAGAAGGTTCCCTGTCCGAGTCTCCCACGAAGTTTTTTAAAGCGGATCTCAGGTCCGGTAATTTTACCCTTGCACTCGGAGAGGACCAAAGGAGGGCTATCTACTGGCCAACCCTTGGGAAGGAAGGGATTTAACTCTAGGGTATTGATTCGAAAATGTCCCTGGGCTAAATCCGTTTGACTGCGTTTAAAGTCCAGAAGTCCCTGAAAAAGAAGGTTCCCTCCCTGCGAAGTTTGCACTCTGAACAGAGGTAGGTTCAGGCTTCCATCCTGCCATCCTCCCTGGATCTCAACCCGTAAGTCTGGACTGGGCCGGTTGAGGACACTCAGGTTTCTACCCTGATTCTCAACAGAAAACTCAAGTCCGTCGAACTGAGTCCAGGTCCCCTTTCCCTCAAGAGTAATTTCGCCTTTCCCCCAGGGGTAAACTTGGCTCAAATCCTCTAACCCACCCTCAAAAGAGAATGAAAGTTTATCACTATTGAAGCTATAGCGGCCCTCTGCTTGTAGAAGGTCGTTTCCAAGGCTTGAAATAGACGCTCGTTGGAAATCAATGACCTTATGGGAATAAGAAAAATCTGCGTTCATTTCAAAGGGTGCTGGGAATTTGGGTGCCGTCAGATTCTTGAGGACCAGACGGCCTTTGAACCGCTCACCCAAAAGGATATCTTCAACAGATGTATTTAATAGAAGTGAAGCCCAGGCATCTCCCTGGGAGGTCGACATGGGGCTCATAAAATAGAATCCGGTTTCATTCCATTGCCCGTCAACCTTAGTAAATTTTGCATCCAGGGATTTGTGTTGAATTTGTAGATCCTGTGATGTCCAACGCAAATCAGGAACCCATCTCTCGCGGTTCCATTTCAATACTCCCTGAACTTGAACATTCCCAGAGGCTTCGTGTGCGAAGAACCAAAACGGCGGGATCTCCTTTAGGGAAAGGTTTGAGTTTAGAATCTGAAGATTACCTTGAGACTCATTGATCTGATAATCAAGTTTCGAGACCAAGCGACTGTTTTTAGAGTGCAACCTCAACTGTGAAACATGGACTTCAGGATAGGCAAGACTCCCAACCATTGATAGACTCAGATCCGGTGCCTGATCGATATGTATGGTGCTGTTCGCAATCTCTAGCTCATCGATGAAGAGATTTTTAACCGGGTCCTTACCCACAACCGGCAGATGATCAAAGCTCTCATTGGAACTGTTTGCGCTGTCAGCACGCATCAAACCTTGAATGTTCCATTCCTTTCCACGCTTTTTTAAAAAAAGTTCTAGCCCATCAAGACCAAGTTTTGAAAAACTCATGCGTGATTGGAGCAGTCCCCAAAAAGATAATTCAACTTCAGCTGAGTGAAGTTTTGCCATCAGGCTTCCAAATCGATGGAATTCAACACCTTTGACTGTGATAGATTTGAAACCCGAGAATTCGAGTTCCTGAACCATGAGGCTGCCATTGAGTCTCTGGTCTGCCTGGTAGACCAGAAGCCGCTTCAATTCTTCAGGGTCCAGATTACGCAGGTAGAAATAGACAAACCCGGAAAATAGGGCAAAAGCAAGGACAGATAGAACTAAGACTCTTTTTAAAATGACAAGTTTACCCGAAATAAGATGAATTTTGTCTATACTATCATCAACTTAGGTTTATTAGAAGGAAAGCAATGATAAAATGTTTTTACACCACATCCTTTTTTATCGAAGAAATCTAGGGTTTTCCTGATGAGACTTTTTATCGTTACTTTGAGTTTTTCACTGATTCTGACCTTAAAGGTTCAGGCCGATCCTAAGCAGGATCAAAATTTTCGTTCTGTTATGGTGCGTGAAATTCTCGAAGATCCAGAAGCCATCAGGAATAGAGTAGAAAAAGCACTCAAGGGTTATTTCAAGAGTCCAGAGTATATTCGAGTCACTTTTTTTCCGACTCCCAAGAGCAAGTTTCCTCTTGGTTACTTCAGTCGTATCGATGTGCATATCAAAAATGCGAAGATTAAAGTTTTGCAGGTGAAAGAGGGAGTGTTTAAATTTCACGGGTTAAAGCTCAACCTGACCAACTTGTACCGCGATGGCAAGATGCGGCTACGTTCGGTTGAAAAAAGCCAGTTTCATTTCCAGGTCACCGAGGAGTCTCTGAATCAAGCTATACGAGAGAAGAGGCTACCTGTTTTAGACCCCTATCTGAAGATTGAGCCTGGGCGGCTTAGTTTTTCCGCCAAATTTCGAACACTGTTCATCAAATCTCATGTGGAAACCAAGGGACGACTGGCCATTCAAAACGGAACGCAGATTTATTTTTACCCCGAACGATTGAAAATGAACTCTGTTCCCATTCCAGGATTTGTCAGAAAGGCCCTCTCGCGTAAGATTAATCCGATTATTGATCTTGATGATTTTGATTTCATTAAAACCATTGATAAGATCAATTTGAAACAGGGATTAATTGAATTTGAAGGTTAGAGCATTTTACATAACCATGTAACCACATTTAGAATGCAGTTGCGAGATATTGCTGTTGTGGACTCCAATGTGCAATGCGTCATGAATTCAAGAATTTAAGTCGTCAAGGAAAAATAGAAGAGAAGATGGATCCCCCGGTCAAGCCGTAGGAT
>CAZRLV010000352.1:0-3960 GCA_964600955.1 uncultured bacterium | reverse complement strand
AGCTTAAGCTCACCGGAGAGAAATTCCCGTTTTGGAGGGTTAGCCAATAAGATTCCTCCCAAGGAGAAATTATCCCCGGCTTTAAGAGGGATAAAAAGGCAGGAATCAAGAACCGACAGAGAATCCGGAAAAAACTTGGGATGAGGTTGGGAGAATATATCTGCAATGCGGTGTGTCTCGATGAGATGGAGCATGAGCTTTTCTTCATCCCAGGGGTCAAAGAGGGGGCGGCTTCCGTGGTTGGTAGCCACTTGAATCAATTGCTTTTTCTGGCCCTGGTAAATCCAGATGGAACTAAGGGCACAGGGGAGAGCAGTTTTGAATTCGTTGAGAATCTGAGTGGCAACATCTGAGATAAAACGTGACTTTCCAAGGTTTTGTGACAGGGCAAAAACGGAGTTAATTTCCTTGTATTTTTGCAAAGTTTCCTGACCCAGTCGGCATTTTTGGCTCGACTGTTCCAGGAGAATACCGAGAAACGTTTTCAGGCATTGATTCTGTTCTCTCTCCAGACTGGGGGCATAATGGACAACCAATTTCCGATCATCGATTGGAATAGAAAATTCAGCCGGATTAATGAGGACTCCCTCTTCACCAAAGAGATGAACCCAGGATTTCCCATCCCCGATTCCTAGAGTTTGCAAAGGAAAAACGGCAGCAAATGAGGGACTTGATAAAGCCTTTTGTAAAAGCTTTTTATCAATAAGTTTTCGTAATGGGATCTTTTTTTCCATAATTTGCGGGCAGGCTGAGACCGATCCGCAAGATTATATCAGACAGACCCCCAAACCAGTTCGTAGAACTTCAAACCAGTCGTCTGCGGCTCCAACTTTTCGTCATCCTCCGGCTTGACCGGGGGACGCATCTTAGAGGGGCGGGCGTGAGGGTTGCCTGACTCGAGTTAAAACACAACCGTTACGCTACCAGCTAAGAGATTGAAATCTCTGGCATTTCCTGGCAGATCAAAATCACTGGTCTGATAGGTCACCTTGGCCAGGGTGGAATCATTAACAAAAGTTCCCATTCCAACTTCGACACGGTTGACATCGTTATCCCATTTTTGTGGAGTGGACACGCCTGCGGTCAGAGGAGCGTAGAAAGTGCTGTCAAAACTCAGAGTATCAAATCGAAAGGCTCCAAAGAAGTTCTTGGTAAAATGGTATTTGCTCTCAACATAGAAGGATTGTGAATTTAAGGACTGAGCCTGGGGGTTGTTGGGGACATCAAAGCTGGAATCCATGAATTCGGTATAGACCTGATAGCGGTCCCTTTCCCAGTTCCAATGCGCCCCAAGAAGGCGATGTTGGTAGGCACTGATATTGAAGCGATTGGTAGCCAAGATTGTGTTTGCGGGTAATGGACGTGTAGCATTGTTGGGGTCCACATTGGATAGAGAGTTCAGATATCCCCCCTGAGAGTAACTAACCCCAAAACTTGTAGCATGGTCGGCGACCCAGTGCAGGCGCATGGATGCACTAAGACCATTATTACCACTGACGGTTCTTGGATTCGATACCGGATTATTGGTTAATGCGAAGGCATATTCAAGCTTGGAGCCACGCAGTCTTGAGAAAGCTTTTATCCCGGTTTGAGTCAGTTCTTTGTCGATGATCGAGAAGTTGCGAATGTTTCCAAGGGTTTCGGGCGGCACCCAGCCCCCATTGGGGTCAAGATTAACCCGGTGACTATAAGCCAGAGGCGCATCAAAAAGGGGATTGTCCAGAGGTAGTCGACGATCGGGGAAGGTGCCAAAAACCGTATTAAACCTACCAAACTGTAAATTGGTACGCCATTTCCTCAGGTTTGTAACGGTGACTGCAGCTGTGCGAATCTGAAAATCTGTCTGCTCAGCATTGGGATTATAAAGGTCTGACTGAATCTCTCCGGTGAAAAACATTTCATCTGTGATATCACCATCTAGAAACAGGGTCAGTTGAGAGATTCCAAAGGAGCTGGCTCCCCCATGATTATAAGTGGTGTCATAGGTGGCACCGCCCTGTCCGTCGGAATACCTGAAATTAAGCAGACCCGCGATCTTGGTTTGCGAAATTGTCCGCGACGAACTGGCGATCAGGCCCAAAAAGAGGAGGGTCAAGGTTTTGCCTGTGAGATTCATGGTTATTTTCCTTTCGTGCTGCGAATAAATAGCCTCTTTGGCTTAAATGGCTTCGATTATGGCTGAGTATTTTGGTTTGGCTCATGGTTGCTTTTATCTCACCAGAGCCTCTGGGAGTCCCATGGTTGATAGATTAAAGTCAATCGTGATGGTTTCGCCGTAGTTGACTTCAACTTCTTTGGTTACCGACGGAAATTCTGGATTCCAGGCGGTCACATGGTAAATTCCAGGTCTCAGGTTCCGCATAGAGTAATACCCATCTGAACGGCTTTTTGTAAAATACGGGTTATCCAGAACCAGGATTTCTCCTTGCATTCCCCTGTAGACCGAGGACTTGAGGCTAACACCGCCTGGCTTTTTAAAGGTCACAAAGGCAGATTTGGCCTTGAAAAACGGAGTTTGAAAAGGTTTTGCAGGGGAGTAGCTGTATATGTCATGCACGACAGGGTCAATATTGGTAAATTCCACTGTAGAACCCACCAGCAGAGGCAGAGTCCTTGGCTTGAACCGAGCCCCTTCGACATAGATCTTTACCGGATCTTGAGACGGGACTTCCTTACGTTTATAGCGCTCGGGGATTTTAGAAAGATAAACGATGGTTTCAGACGGGTCGTCATAGTTTTTGAGCTGGGTAGATTGGAAGCGTCGACGAAGATGCCAGGTATTAAAACGCAGGTCTGAGCGGAAATTATCATTAATATAGGGGTTTTTCTCAGGGTGGCTGCCCTTTTTTCTCAGGATGACTTTTCCACGGATTGCCGCGGCTTCAATACCCTGAACCAGGAGAAAGCAAGATAAAATAATCACCAATGAACGCATTTTCCGCCTCTTTTTCAAACCAAATCAATCCTGTTTTCGGGAGTAAATGTAAGTAGATTAACCCTTTGCATTCAAAAACCCTGGAATTGAAGGGAGATACGTAGGAAAAATGGTTAACCACGAAAAACACGAAAAAATGAAGAGGGAAGGGGGGGGGGAACTAGAAGAGCTATCGGAACAAATGAAGAGGAAGAAGGAACTAAAGAACTATCGGAACTATAGGAATCATCGGAATGGTGAAAGAAAAGAGGAAGATATTGCTGGAACTGTCATTCTCCGACTTGATCGGGGGATCCATCTTCCTCTTCTCTTCGACAATTCGTGCATGACCAAGCTTTTCGACCTTTTGAATGGATCCCCTGGTCAAGCCAGAGGATGACGATTGTTTTGGGGGGTAGATGACAAGGTAGTGGCTTTCTTCTTCATTCCTCTGCTACCTATGATTCTTGATTCTCCTCAGCTTTTCTCTTCCCCATCCGTCTGGCCTGGGCCTCTTAGCTGCATGCCTTCTGGAAAGTCTATGGTGGAGATGGCGTGTTTGAAGATGAGTTGATAGCGCCCCATTCCCTGGATCAGAATGGAGTACTGATCATAGCTGGAGACCTTGCCTTGCAACATTAGCCCTCGCAGAAGATAGATCTTTAGATTTAATTTTTCTCTGCGTGCCTGGTAAAGCAGTTGATCTTGGATATTTACGCGGGTTTTACCGGTCATGACTCTCTCCCTTATTCTTATTATTCATGAGATCTTTACCGTGTTTTTGAAAGTATTTGAGAAAGTACTGGATTAGGCCGTCTACGTCAAGTACACGTGTATGAATGGCAATGGACTTGTCCTTTACCGATACGCTTGATTCAAGTTTGATGCCGCCGGTCGTGTTCAGTGCTTTTTTCATGGATTCCGACTTGGACTCTAGCATTGTTTTGATGGGGTCAAGGTCCTTTAGGTCTTTTAGAGACAAGGTTTCGTGCTCTTCAAAGCCACCCTCAGACAAATGCACTACCGAAACATAGTCTTTGACTTTA
>CAZRLV010000351.1:0-3978 GCA_964600955.1 uncultured bacterium | reverse complement strand
ATCGAGGGCCTTGCCCTGCGGCATGCCGTCGACGACCTCAAAAAGGACCACCTCGCCCAGCCGTCGCTGCAGGGCGAGCAGGGCGAGCTGGCCGCCAATCTGTCCCGCGCCAATGAGCGAAATCTTCTTTTTCACAAAGTAAGGTCGAAAACCCCCTCGAAACCGCTTCACGGGCAACACCAGCTCCGTTAATCCCACCGCCTATGACGGCTATCTGATATTGGTCTGACATTTATCTTGAACCGCAAAGTCCACAATGGGTTTGCTGTGTAGCAAAGGCTCGAGGAAAGTCATCATACGATTACAAAGGTCCTTTGAGTCGTCCATTGTCTCAAACTGACAACCCTCGATCTCCAATTCTTCCAGTTTTTTGTGATCAATATTGATTGACTTGAAAATATCGCTCCCGCTCCAATGACTGATATGAGGATCATGCATGGAATGTAAAATTAAACTGGGGGAGCGTAGCTGCGGCAATTGCTTGCGACAAGCCTGTCTCAGTTTTTGCCACTCGCGTAAGGTCGCGTAAGAAACCCGGGAATACTCGGAGTCCTCCTCCCTGCCCAGATCCATCCATTCCATCCAGGTGCCCTTTGATCTGAGGCGCCGCACCCATTTAGAGAGATTGATCAGTGGGCGCAGAAAATAGTGATCTGAATTTTGCAAGGTAAAAGCCGGATTAATGGCAATCACTGCTGTAGCCGGATTTAGCTTTCGTGACGCCGATAATAAGGCCAAGAGTGCACCTAAAGAATATCCCGCGAGGACGATTTTTTCATGGCGCTGACTCAAGATGGCATAGGCTCTCTCAAAAGAATAGACCCAATCTTGCCATGTTGTGGCAGCAAGACGCTCCGTACAAGTGCCATGTCCCCTGAGCCGAGGGCATAGTACGGTCATCCCAGACGCGTGCAATGCCTCTGCCAGACCGCGAATTTTTTGTGGTGAGCCCAGAAGATCATGGGCCAGCAAAACGGCCGGTGCCTCAGCATCACGCTCCAGAAAGAGCGATTGTCTCAAATTGGTGTGTTTTGCGGCTGTCAATGATGATCGTTCTAGTTCAGCCTGGAGTTCATCACGGTCTTCATTGACAAGGGAGGTTCTAATTCTCTGCGACAAATTCTCGGAGCTTAGTTTGAGTTGATGCGAAATGATTTTTGTTATTTCCTCGCGCGGTTCCAACTCATTGGATAAAACCGATAATTTATTTTTCAAACGTATGCGGTGAAAATGAAATTTTTTATAAAATACTTCTGAATTCTTGACCAGACATTCGTCTTTGCGCTGAATCAAGCCGTCTTCACAGGCACGATTGATAAGACTCTCCACCGGCTCGTAATTTTCGTTAATGATCATTTTGATCAAATTGCCCCGCATGGAGGGGTGAGTATGAATATGCTCAAGCTTTAGGATTTCAAGACAAGACAGATAAAGCCGCTGACAGAGCTCTGTAAGACAGATTCTATCTCCAGGCCAGGTTCGCAAGACATAGGCGAGAACCATGTCCATATTGACCTGGGTCATTAAGTAAATTTCATGCATACAGCGCTGAGTTAATTTGTTTCTCTGCCACTCCAAAATTAGATTATCAATATCATCGCTGCGGAAAAAGCGCTGTAGCCCGCGCTTGATCGGCATGAGATAATCAACGTATTCGTCCAGAAGAATGGGTTTTCCAATGCTGTGATGCATATCAGATTTTGTGGAGAGATATCCCCATTCAACGCGTAGTTCCTCTTCAATACGCGTAGGAATTCGGTTTAAAAACCGGTTTAGAATTCTTACAGGAAGATCCAGGTCCGTGCGCAATGGATAATAAGTAATACAAATCGGGGTGATCACCACACTCTTGCGAGAAATATCCTCCGGCCCGCTAAATCCATAAGTATTTTCATAATACTGCATGGCAATGCGATCTTTTTCCTCTACAGCCCGCAAATAGCTACGCTTGAAAATTTCCGCTTTCAAGGCCAAAACTGCGGCTCCTGTATGAGGACTGCCCTGCTTATCCGGGCAATCAATCACAAACTTACCCTTTTCCCAGAGTTGTTTGTTCTTTACCATGCTACCCTCAGGAAAAATTGCCCAGGAATTACGACCGGTCATAAGATCACCGATCATGCGATTGTCTCGCATTGGATCTTGCAGGGGGTAGGCCCCCGCCGCTTTTAACCATTCTCCGAAGCGACCGATAAAAATACTGGAATCAGCAAGAGTCAGCAGTTTTCCACCCGTGATTTGCTGATAGACATAGGTCAAAACACCGGTTTCAAAACGCGTGAAATGATTAGCTACAAAGAGAGTGGGATGATCTGTGAGATTCTCCCCGCCCTCATAGGAAATCCGCGTCCTAATGATGTATTTGAAAAGAGTTATGGCCGAAATCTTGGAAAGCTGATAGAGGAGTTTTTGAGTTTTTGTCTGCTTTCTAGTTGGCACGGATCTTATTCTAGAACACGATTGAGTAGTCGCCGAGTAGTCTACACTAAATGGCTTCAAAGAGAGAAGCAGGAATCATTCCAATATCTATTATCCTAATGATTCCTATGCTTCCCTTGCTTCCTGAGCCCCTTGAATAGTATTTTTATAGGATCGGGAGGTTTGACTATGCTGATTCTTGATTCACATATGCATATCCAGTCCATGCCGGGTCATGATTGGGATTCACCTCCTGAGAGAATTATTTCCCTGATGGATGAGGCTGGGATTCACGCCGCATTCATTATGGGCTACGGAGAGGCCAGCAGCGAAGACCCAGCGCTCATCCATGAAATGATGGATGTGTCCCGAAAATTTTCGGGAAGGCTGTTTCCCCTGGCGAGACTGATGCCTGGTGAAGGGGCACCCGAACTCTTAAAAAAACTCATTCGCGAAGTTGGTTTTATTGGACTTAAGCTTCACCCGGTTGGCTATAGATTACAGCCGGATTATCCCCATGTTATAGATCTGTTGCGCATGGCCGGTCATCTTGGTGTGCCGGTTTTGTTTCACTCGGGAGATGAGGAGTATAGCTTTCCACTACAGATTGCGAGAGCCGCACGAAAATGCCCTGAAACACAGATCATTTTAGGTCATATGGGAGGGTACTTCCATGTGAATGATGCCATTTTAGCTGCCAAACAAAACCCAAATATCTTTTTGGAAACCTCTGCCATGCCCTATCCCGGCAAGATTCGCGATGCTGTAAGGGCCCTGGGGGCCAGGCGAGTCATCTTTGGCTCGGATGGACCCGGCTGTCTTCCTGCTCTGGAAGTGGAAAAGGTCTATCAGTCGGGAATATCCACTGAGGACTTGGAATGGGTGATGGGTCAGAGTTTTTTACGCCTTCTTCTTCCAGATCACCGTGATCGAGTGATTGAAGCCGGTGACCTTCAACTGACCCGACTAACTCCTTCAAACCAAGACTTGGGACAGGTATTCGACCATCGTATCCACCTTGATTGTGAATCCTGGAACCAGGAATCCGGTGTGATCTCACGCAGGGTCGTGGGCAGCTCCAAGGATCGTATCCAAAAGGTGATGCGGACGTGTTCCGTCACATCCGGAAACCTGATTCCTGGGTATTGCCGCAAAGGATACTTCGAGGCTAATGAAATTGCGGTTGCGGTTGCATCAGAGCTGGGGATGAAGGCTTATGGAAGATTGGACCCTAGTCAATCGCAGACCTACAGACAGGTTGAAGAATTGGCCCGAATCGGTTCTATAGCGGGCATTTTTCTTCACCCCTACGAAGATGGTTTTTCAGCGAATGACGAACGCGTGGTGACCCTGGCAAATGAACTGGCTCCAGATCAAGTTCCCCTGATGGTAGCCGGGGGTTACCCCATGGTATCGCAACCCTCACAAATTACCTCTTTGGCCGAGATGGCTTCAGATACTCGAATTTATGCAACCAGCGCCGGACAAATCGACATCTGTGGGGCCCATCTCGAACCGGCCTTAACTATGATGGAGCACTCGCCTAATCTGGTAGCATAA
>CAZRLV010000350.1:0-3991 GCA_964600955.1 uncultured bacterium | reverse complement strand
TACCTCTAATTCCTTCCCCTCTATCCTTTCAACACTGCTTCTAGTTCTCCTTCTTCGTGGAGTTCTGTGATGATGTCGCAGCCGCCGATGAATTTTCCTTTGACATAGAGCTGGGGAATGGTAGGCCAGTTGGAGAATTCTTTGATTCCCTTGCGAATCTCCTGGTCTGCCAGAACATCCACAGTGACAAAAGAGTCCGTATGCTTGGCAAGTAGGTTTATGACCTGGGCGGAAAATCCACAATGGGGCATGAGGCGGTTGCCTTTCATAAAAAGGAGAATCTCGTTCTCTTCTACCATGGAACCCAGTTCATCCTGGATGGAATCTCCATTTTCGCGGCTTTTGGTCATCTTGATTGTATTTTCATTGAGAACATTTATTTCTGTCATCCTTAAACTCCTTTACGAATTTTGAAGCTTTTCCCATTTCTCGGGAGTGTAAGTCTTTAACGCCAGGGCATGAATTTCATTGGAATGCAGTCTTTCTCTTAGAGGCTCCATCACCATTTGATGCTGCTCTACGCGAGTCTTGCCGGCAAAGCCTCCAGAGACTACCAAAACTTGCCAGTGATCCCCTGAACCGGTGAGATCTTCCACCTGAATACGGGCATCTGGCAGAGCCTCCTCTAAAAACACCTTAATTTCATCTTGCGTCACTGCGGCCTCCCTGATGGCTTCAAACTGGATTCAAGCCTAACTCAGAGCCGTTTATTGGGCAATGGAGATAGATAATAGAACGGTTGCTCTAGCTATCTTGGAGGTATAGATCCAGAATTTTGCTGACGGGGTTTTCCCTTTTTGGCTCTGGGACAGGCGAGACGGATTTTGGCCTGGGAGCAGGAAGGTGATTTTTTTGAGACTTGCCTGAATTGAGAAGGGTTGATCGCAAATGCGAAACAAAGGCATGAAATTTATTCACGGCCGAATTTTCACGTGCCTTTAGAAAACGGATAAGGTCTAAATCCAGTTCCCAGTCCGCTACCTTTAGCAAAACCTCCCCATCTGGGCTAAACCCACGCCTTAAAACCAGATTATGCAGCTGTAGTATTGGCCCCGGCAAGCGCAACTCCAGAGATTGAATACTAAGAGCCCCAGAGTGAAAATCTCTTACGGAAACCCTAAACAGAACCAGAAACCATAAATCTGAAAAAAGCAGCAATCCCCCCAGGAAAAAAAAACCGTAAAATAGGATGTGAATTAAGCTTCGATACATGATCCTTACCTTAATCCTGAGGTGGGTTTGGGGTGAACCTACGTGCGAGGTTTTGCTTGTGAACATGCAAAAATCCCTGCAAAAAACGAATTTCATCCTGGGTAAAGTCTCTACGACGAATTAATTTTTCTAGAACCCTGCGATGGTAATGCCTTTCTTTTTTCTCGTAATAACCAAAACTGCAAAGACAGGCTTCTATATTTTTGAGAAACGCCATAACTTCGGTTCCCGTAGCCGGCTCTACCTCCGATCTAGGTTCCTTTGAAAAGCCGCGAATTCGAGAGTATTCATAGAGAACAATTGCAACGGCATGCGAGAGATTCAAAATTGGGTAATCCCCAGCGAGTGGAATCTTCAGCGTATAATCACAGCGGTTGAGCTCAGAGCTGTCCAAACCCCGACTTTCTCTCCCAAAGACCAATAACACTCGTCTACCGGGCGCGAAAATATGCGACAGTTCGTGCACACGATTTAACTCAAGGGCCTCGCGATCTTTGCCAGTCTTTCCCGTTGTGCCAATCACATAATGGTAGTCCTGACAAAGAAGATCTTCGAGACTCCCCCAGTTTTTGAGAGCCTCAAGATGTTTTTCTCCTCGGCAGGCAAACTGACGTTCCACGCCTGAAAAAGGATTTTGAGGATTAACCAAATGCAGGCGATGAACATCGAAATTGGCACAAAGACGACAAACGGAACCCAGATTGGCGTCCCCCTGAGTCTCGATTAGAGCCAGGTCCAAACGCAGGGGCTCTATTTCTTCCATGGCGCTCTGATATTCAGAGGCAAGGGGCGTGATTGGGGGTAAAACCCGGAAAGCTTCCCGCGAAACAGCTTCCACTCGTTGAGCTTAAACTGAACCTCTACAGATTCGGTATAGTAGTCACAATATACGATGAATTCGGGTGCGATGAGACCATGTACGCTCGGCAGAACCAAAGTCTGACTCGCACCGCCATCACGCTTGAGGCTGACCATCTTCATTTGAAGTTTTTTGCTCGCACGGCTGGTAGGAATAATGAGACTGAATCCATTCAAAATACGGTTTTCAAGGGAATCAAAAGACTGGGTACCAATGGCATGTACTCCTGCCCATATCAGTACAAAAGCCAATCCTATTGCCCCATATTTCCGCATGAAAATCCTCTCCCTGTTTCGTGCGCAATGCGCCTTGACGCTACCTTGCTCTTGATTTCGACGCGAAGAGAGTAAAAAATAACAGGGAGGGGCCTAATTACCAGAGTTTAGAAAAACAGAAACATCCATCAGTGGCATAATGTCGATAGGGATTTCCTCATAAGGGTGACTGCGCTGAATCGCTTCGATGACGGCCTGAACTTTCTCGACTCTACACTCGATTTCAATACGAGACTCAGGGACGGTTTCCAGAGTCCCTACATCTCCAATGGCCGGATCTGCCCCCTCTTCTGGAAGAAAATGCCCGTGACCATCGGTGACGAAAGCGCAAAAAGCATAGTCGCCAATCACACCACCCCCGGCCCGACCCATGGCAAGTCGAACCGCCTCTGCACTCTCACGCGGCGCATAAACCCAAATCTTAACCCGCGAAATCTGAGAAAAATCAAACGAAGAAAACAGATTTGAATCACCTTTTTTACACATAATAAGCCCCTATTTCCATTAATAATTCTTTTTACCTTTAAGCCTTAAGACCGTAGGATGACAGATTCAAGATCAAACTTCGTCTTTCTCTTCATTCCTGTAGTTCTTTAGTTCCGATAGTTCTTCTAGTTCCTTCTTATCCACTCCCAATGATATACTTTCGCGACTTCATGAATCCATGTCAGGAGCCTCCAAATGCGATCTAGCTTTCTTATTTTTCTGGTTATCACCTCGGTTTGTTTTGCCAAACCCAAGGAAAAAATAGCCCCTCTTTTGAAGAAAACCCAGGCCATCAAAGGCTATTTCAAACTCTTTAGGAAAAAGGACGAATATTTTCTGGAGCTGAACAAAAAGCAATTGAACAAAGACTTTCTCATGACGGCCTCAATCGCCCACGGGATCGGCAAGGGAGGAGTTTTCGGCGGGACCCTGATGGCAACTCAGGTTGTGCGTTTTAAAAGGGTTGGGGATGAAATCCGATTCATTTTTCGCAATGTCTCGCATCTGGCCACCGGCTCAAAGCCTCTGCAAGCCGCACTAAAAGTAGCCTTTCAGGACCAAATCTTTCAGAGCTATCCCATCCTCGCTCTTGAGAAAAACAGATTTCTCCTTAAGATCACAGATTTTCTAAAAGCCGACCTCTACCAGTACGCCATGCATCTGAGCTCTGTAGTTGGACAGACTCTGGGTTATAACCGCAAACTTTCCTATATCAAGGAAGTCAAGAATTTTTCAGAAAACCTGGAGGTACGCTCAAATCTGGTTTACACGGGACGTTATCCCGGAGGGGCCACTCGTCATGTGGAACTTCTGTTTCATTACTCGTTCTTTCCCTTCCCAAAAGACCCCTATCAGCCGCGCATGGCTGATCAAAGAGTGGGAAACTTCATCACAGCCCTCAAGGACTACTCTAAAATCGAGGATAACGAACCATTTTTACGCTATATCAATCGCTGGAATCTCCAAAAAGTTGAGCCCTCTGCCAGCAAATCCCTACCTAAAAAGCCCATTGTTTTCTACCTGGCACGTACAATCCCCCACAAATATCGCGATGTAGTTCGTGAAGCTATTTTGGAGTGGAACAAAGCCTTTGAGAAAATTGGTTTTGTCGGTGCAATCGAGGCCCGTATCCAGGGCGACAAGGATGACTGGGAACTTG
>CAZRLV010000349.1:0-4003 GCA_964600955.1 uncultured bacterium | reverse complement strand
CAGGGAGACTCTTACCGGGCACTTCCTCCGCGGAATCCTTGGGTGACTGAGACTCATTAAAAAGCTGATCTATGCGAGACTCGGCTTCGTCAAAAACCCCCATGATTTCATCGTTTTCACGAATAATCGCATGCATGTGTTCGTTTTCGCAATCTGGTTGGGGCTTGCTAGAATCAGGTTCAGAAAAACCAACGGCCCGATGTTTACCCGAGACCATGATAAAATACTGGCAATTCTTGCCAAAATGATGAAAGTCATTTTCGGGAGCATCAATCATTAAATCCTCGCTGGCACCAGGAGCTACCACGATTTTCGATGCAGATCCTCCTATATCTATCTTTCCCTCAGTGCCTGCAGGTAGTCCAAGATTAAGTTCAGAATCTGTCAGTTTCATCTCAATCTCACGATGACATGAACTAAAATCTATGCATGAAGAGTGTGCGTCCAGGCTTAGCTTTCCGCGTCCACTGTAAAACGAAGCCTGCGCCTGAGAGAGGTTTACCTGCAACTCCCCCTCCTGATCAATACTAATTAGCTGCCCCTCATGAACTGTGAGTCGATGATCCCCTACCAGCCTGTTGAGGCTCAGGATTCCTCCTTGAAGATGAAGATCGACTGAACCATTCACTGGAAGAGTAATAGAAGCCTTTGAGCTGCCTCCCTTAAATATGTGTTTGTCTCCCTTTGATTGAAACTCCTGCGCAAGAAATTGATTAAAATCCTGTGCAGATAATTCTGTGCTGGACTCCAAATGAACAAGAGTACTCTTAAACTCAAGTTGAATCTGCATGTTTTTGCCTCCTGTCTGCATGGACATCTATAGTATAGACGCGTTGGCTCCAGGGTTCCACGATGATATATTGTCAGTATGTGGAAAAATAATCGAATGGCAGATGGAGAAAAAACAGGTAGAAAGCTACTGGGAGAAAAATGGGATCTTCTCATCGAAGCTCTCTCAGGTCAAAACCAGGATATTACCAAGTATATCGTGGAATGGGGTTATGGTGAGGTCTATAACCGACCTCATCTTGCGCATAAGCAAAGGGAGATTATAGCTTTAACCTCCCTTGCAATCCAGGGGTTGAAACCCCAGCTTAAGACCCATGTTATCGCTGCTCTAAACTCCGGCTTGAGTCAGGACGAAATCATGGAAACATTTATTCATCTGGCTTTATTTTCAGGGTTTCCAGTGGCTTTGTTTGGCATTCAAACCGCCCGCGAAGTTTTTGATGAGGACCAGGCCCGCAAACCTCCTGAAAACGAATCCACAGAAGACTCCACCTCCTAACCCCTTCTAGTGGTCTCCGACTCCTTGATCTTTTTATAGTATTCTACCTGCTCACGCACCCGGGCTTCTATGGCTTGTGAGTCCAGTTCAGACTCAGATTCGCACTTGGCATAAACAAAATATTCCACATTTCCGCGTGGACCTGGCACCCTGGAAAAATCCAATTTTCTGACACCATAACCACAGGTTTCTAGACTAGAAACAATCCTTTGAATTGCAAATAAGGTATCTGAAGGATCCCTTACAACACCGTGTTTTGAGAGCTTTCTGGGTTCAACTTCAAATTGAGGCTTAATCAAGAGCACCAGAAAATGAGACGGGTCTGAAAATTTACTCAAAACAGGGATAACTCGTGTCAGTGAAATGAACGAGACATCCGCCACAAATCCGTCTATGGACTGCGGTATTTTTTCCTTTTGTAGTGAGCAAATATGGGTTTTTTCAAAAACCGTTACCTGAGAATGAATACGAAGGCTGTAGGCGAGTTGATTGAGCCCAACATCAATAGCATAAACATGGGCGGCCTTATTTTGTAAAAGAAAGTCAGTAAATCCTCCCGTAGAGGAACCCACATCCATGAAGATTAGATTCTGAATGGGAAAATCCAATTCTGCATAGGAGGACTCAAGCTTATCCCCTCCTCTAGACACATAGGCCGGACGGGATTTCAAGCGAACTGCCGCTTGCAAATCTACAAACTGGCCGGGTTTATCACGAATCTGGTCATTGATCAGAACCTGACCGGCGAGAACGAGGCGTTTCCCCTTTTCCCGTGATTCAACCAAACCCTTTAGAACTAATAGCTGGTCCAGGCGAACTTTCTTCATAGTCCACCCAGGACAAGGCTTATAAGCCTAAAATTATCGCTTGGAAAACTGAGGACGTCTACGCGCCTTCTTAAACCCAGGCTTTTTACGCTCAACAATCCGAGAGTCGCGGGTTAGGAGCCCTGCCTTCTTCAATACAGGTCGAAGATTGGGATTGTATTCGATCAAGGCTCTGGACAGTCCAAGTTTCAGGGCTCCTGCCTGACCTCGTGGTCCTCCACCTTTAACTGTGGCCTTGACCTCAATTTTATCAAGGGTTTCTGTGACTTCAAGCGGCTGCTTGGCTTCGTAGATCCACAGGGATGAACAGAGATAGTCATCCAAATGCTTCTTATTTACATTATAACCTGACTCGGTTGAGGGAATGACCCATACCCTGGCACTCGAGGCCTTACGTCTACCGGTGCCATAAAATACTTTTGATTTCGCCATGATTCATTTCCTCAATTACTGAACTGTGAGTTCAACTGGGTTCTGTCCCTTATGGGGATGCTCAGGAGCTGCATAGACCTTTAAGCGTAGGGCCATTTTCCGTCCGAGTACATTTTTGGGTAACATTCCTTTTACGGCCTTCTGAACAATTCTTTCCGGATGTTGAGCCATGACCTGCTCATAGGTCGTGGACTTTAATCGATACCCGGTATGCCGGTGGTATACCTTTTGCGAGGCTTTGTTACCGGTCAAGCGCACTTTGTCGGCGTTAATCACAACGATGGTGTCTCCACAAAGCTGATGCGGCACAAATTCAGGCTTATGCTTCCCTCGCAACCGCGTAGCGATAAATGACGCCAGCCGACCCAAAATCTGATCGCTCGCATCTATGACAAACCAATCTGGCTTGATTTCACCTCGTTTTACCATCTGGGTACGTATCATGCTTGAGTCCCTTCTTCCTTCTGAGCTTGTCCGGGCAAAGTCCTCAGAAATAGCCCTATTTTTTCAGGTTTGCTAGTATATCATTAAAGCGCTAAATTACAAGAGATTTTCGGGGCTTTCTCTAGTTCTCTCAAACCCGCCATGACTAAGAACCGCCGGTGCGTCTGAATCAGGCTGGCCATCACCCTGCTTGACATCCACCATAAAGCCTCGCCAAACCGACTGAAAATCCCTGGCAGCCATCAGTTTACGCTCACCCATCCCAGCGGGATCATGCATGATGACTTCACCAGAACCTGTTATTCCTATGACAACCACAATATGCCCCTTGGTTCTGCGATTGCGACCGCCCCATTTAAACTTCAGCTGACCTCGTAGACTCACGATCTGAGGTCTCCCCAGCTTGAGTCTCTCGATCAGAGGCTCCAGGGATTGTGACCACACAACTTCAGTCTCATCGAAACCCAGGTAGCGGGACATAAAAACCATAGGGCCATAGGCAGATCCCCTGCCCTTCTTGTAGACCTTGCCCTGACCCACATCGGTCAAAGCCAGAAAATCACGGGACCTATGAACCCCGTAATAGTCTAAAACCATTTGCAGTGAAGCTGGGCCACAATAACCGGCCGGAAATTTACCGCGTGTTCCGCTTTCATCAAAAGGATCTCGGGTGTTTTGAGATATCACTCGAACCCCTGGGACTTCGATGCCCGCTGTGGCGGCACGTCTCTCTCTTACCCGTCCTGGGCGCTGTATTGATGGCTGCGGACCTTTTCCTAAATAAGACTTAAAGGCATAGCCGATCTGCTCCCCAACCCGAACCATGGACCATTGACCCTGATTCGATAAAAGCGCAACGGGCTCGTTAAAGCTCAGAGTCGTAATGACTGGCCCCCAGGGCGACTTACGAATATGAAGTCCCCTCTCCACAGCCACATAGGCTCGATTCACTTGAGGTAGCCTCTTATTATCATCGACCTCTGTCGATATGGGTGCTGTCTTCACGGGCTTT
>CAZRLV010000348.1:0-4014 GCA_964600955.1 uncultured bacterium | reverse complement strand
GAACTACAGAACTATCGGAACTAGAGGAATCATCGGAATGGGGAAAAGAAAAAATAGATCCCCCTTCTTCTGCCGTCTTCCCGCCCTTTTCTTCTTATTCTGTAGTTCTATAGTTCCTTCTTCCAATCTATTCCTCGACTCCCTGATTCATCCATTCTAACTTCTGTATTCTGTCTCCTGTATTCTTCTTTTTATTTTCTTCCCATCATTGCTGGCTGGCGTGTGGTGTCTAGTACGGATCTCCAAAACAATGAGTCGGGGTGAATTTTCTTACGCGATGAAACCGTAAAGTCCATAGGAATATGGGTAAATACCTGGCTCCAATAGCCGGTCACCATGGAAGTTCTTCCCGCCAGGGCCGCATGAACGGCTGCTTGTCCCAACCTCAGGCAAAACACCGCATCATCTGCACTGGCCGGCAGGGATCGAATGAGATAGGAGGGGTCTACATAGCGTATGGTCGGACTCAAAGGATGATCATTAAAATGATCTCGAATTCTCCGGTGTAAATAGCGGCCAATGTCGCCTAGCTTTATATTTCCCGAAGCATCCGTCTCACCCGTAGGACTCAAGTGCCTTTGTCCCGCCCCCTCAGCTACCACGATAACGCAGTGACTCTTATGGTTTAACCGACGTGTAATGACTTCAAATAAGCCGTCGTCACCCAAAAAATCGAAATCAATTTCGGGAACCAGACAGACATTGGCATCCATGGAAGCAAGACTGGCCTGCGCAGCAATAAACCCAGACTCCCTACCCATAAGTTTAATGATGCTAATGCCATTTTCCACGGACAAGGCTTCGGTGTGAATTCTAGAGATAGCCTCGCGCGCCGCCTCTACCGCAGTTTCAAACCCAAAGGTCTTTTCCAGGAAATTCAGATCATTGTCAATAGTCTTTGGAATTCCAATGACGGATATATCCAATTTACGTTTTTGTATTTCCTTGCAAATATCCAAAGCACCCCGCTGTGTTCCATCGCCTCCAATGGTAAAAAGAATCTGAATATCATTTTCTACTAAAAAATCGACCATCTCCAGACTATTTTGTGGACCTCTGGAAGTCCCGAGAATGGTTCCTCCTAGATTATGTATTTTAGACACAGTATGTGCATTTAGAACCTTTATATTGTGGTCATATCCTGGAACTAGGCCCTGAAAACCAAAGGGAAGTCCTAAAACATTTTTCACACCATAAAGGTTTAATGTAAAGGTAATGGCTCGGATTACATTGTTGACTCCCGGACATAAGCCCCCACAAGTAACGATAGCGGCTGTGGTATTGCCAGGGCTAAAGTGAAGAACTCTGCGCGGACCTGCAACTTCCAAGGCCGGTAGAGGTTGCCCAAAATTCTTGCGGTACTGCTCCAAGTCGCTTAATAAATGAAAATAAGACAGTAATTCGTCATCACCAACAAAAGACTGCCCCTGATGCGTAAAAGGACTGGGCACGGAAGGTTTTCCGAGGGACTGAATCTTAAAGTCAAGAGATCGTCCTTTCTCTAGCTGTTTTATAATGAGTCCAGACTGCGGATCTCCCTGCATAGAAACTCCTAACATCAGGGTCGTGTAAGAGATGGTTAATGGGTGATATTGTTTGTATTTGTTTAGCCCAAGAGATTCACTTTACGGCCTGAGTATTATACAATGCCTCGACGGGCCGTGGAACATCCACAGGTAGAATCATAAAACAAATTCATTCAGACTCCGAGTCTGAATTCTGGTACGAAGGAGCTTTAAAATGGCGGACTTTGATTTATCCGAGTACGGTATCACTCAACCTATCCTACATAAAAATCTGGCACCGTCCAGACTCTACGAATTCGCGATTTCCTATCAGAGCAGCGCTGTCGCTTCAACCGGGGCTCTGATCATTCGCTCCGGTGAAAAAACCGGGCGCAGCCCCAAAGACAAGCGCATCGTCGGGGATCCGGAGAGCCGAGATAATATCTGGTGGGGAGATATCAATATGGAGATCTCCCGCGACAGTTTCAAGATCAATAAAGACATCGCTATTTCTTGGCTGGACTCCAGAAAAAACGTATTTGTCGTAGACGGATATGCGGGATGGGATCCTGCATTTCGAATCAAGGTGCGTGTGATTTGTGCCCGCGCTTACCATGCTCTTTTTATGCGAAATATGCTGATTCGACCCTCGGAAGAAGAACTGGAGAATTTTGAGCCCAACTGGGTCATCTATAATGCAGGTCAATGTTCAGCCTCCCAGCATGTGGAAGGCGTGAGTTCCAAGACATCGGTTGCCTTAGATATTGAAAATCGTGAGTTTGTTATCCTGGGAACTGAGTACGCAGGAGAGATGAAAAAAGGTGTTTTCACGATCCTCAACTACTTACTTCCTCTGCGGGACCATCTTTCCATGCATTGTTCCGCCAATGAAGGCAAGGATGGGGATGTATCTCTGTTTTTTGGACTTTCAGGCACTGGGAAAACCACATTATCCGCTGACCCAAAGCGCAAATTGATCGGGGATGATGAGCATGGCTGGACACCTGCGGGGGTATTCAATTTTGAAGGGGGTTGCTACGCCAAAACGATCGATCTCTCGGAAGAAAAAGAGCCCGATATTTGGAGAGCAATTCGCTTTGGCGCTATCTTAGAGAATGTAGCTTTTTCAGAAAATGCCCATGAAGTCGACTACACCGATACATCCATTACTGAAAACACGCGTGTTTGCTATCCGATTGAGCACATCGACAATGTAAAAATTCCTTGCATAGGCGATCAACCTGAAAACATTGTGTTTCTTACCTGTGATGCCTTTGGTGTTTTACCCCCTGTGTCAAGACTAACTTCAGGACAGGCCATGTACCACTTCATCAGTGGATATACGGCTAAGGTAGCGGGCACTGAAGTTGGGATCACTGAACCTCAGGCTACATTTTCTGCCTGCTTTGGCGCAGCCTTTATGGTTTGGCATCCCATGAAATACGCCATGGTTCTGCGTGAGCGGATTCAAAAGAGTAACGCAAAAGTTTGGTTGGTGAATACTGGCTGGTCTGGTGGAGCTTATGGTGTAGGTGAGCGCTTCAGCCTCAAATACACACGTGCCATTATTGATGCCATTCTTGAAAATAAGCTTTCAGATGTGCGATTTGAAACCGACCCGATCTTCGGACTTAGCTACCCCACTCTTTGTGAGGGAGTCCCTTCAGAAGTATTAAACCCACGGTCTGTCTGGCTTCACAAAGAACAGTATGATACTACGGCCAAAAAACTAGCCGGGTTGTTCAATGATAACTTTAAAAAATATGCAGATCAGGCTGATGAAGAAGTGCTGGCGGCCTCTCCAAAGGCCTAGGGATGCGCGTACGCACACGCTTTGCTCCCTCACCGACCGGTTATGTCCATGTTGGGTCGATGAGGACCGCGCTGTACAATTATCTATATGCGCGCCATCACGGCGGTCAGTATATTCTCAGGATTGAAGATACGGATCAATCCAGAGAGGTATCAGGTGCAATTGATAATCTTCTAAGCGCAATGCAGAACCTTGGCATCGTCCATGATGAGGGTCCAGACTGCGGTGGTTCAATGGGACCTTATACGCAGTCCAAGCGTCGTAACATCTACAATGATTGGTCAAAGCTACTTATTGTCAAAGAACGTGCCTATACTTGTACATGTAGCGCAGAAAGACTTTCTCATATGCGCGAAGAACAGATCAAGTCGGGCGAGCCACAACGCTATGATGGTCATTGTCGAGACTTAGGTTTGGATTATAAACCTTCATCAGGTTCATGCGTTCTACGGTTACGAGTGCCTGAAGATCAAGTCATTGAGGTTCAGGATCTCATTCGCGGGGCCGTCCAGTTTCAAACAGATCAAATCGACGATCAGGTCTTAGTTAAATCTGACGGCATGCCCACCTATCATTTTGCCAATGTTGTGGATGATCATTTGATGGAGATTTCCCATGTTATTCGAGGTGAAGAATGGCTGATTTCAACTCCAAAGCATTTATTGATTTACGATGCCCTCGGCTGGACACCGCCAC
>CAZRLV010000347.1:1016-4017 GCA_964600955.1 uncultured bacterium | reverse complement strand
GCTGTCAAGATGGATACCCCCGGTTAGACCTCGGCATGGCGATTCATGAAGTTAGACCCTGGAGTATAGTTTTATGCCTCTTGATTTTCGTACTCTGCCCAAAGTTGATCTGCATTTTCATATGGAGGGGGCTATTCCCCGGGATTTTCTGTTTGGGCTCTGGCAAAAAGAAGATGAGTGGATTCTACGTTCAGAATTCGATGGTTATTTCAATTATGGGAGCTTTTCAGATTTCATCTAGCTCTGCTGTACTCATCAAAAAAAGCTGTTTTCAAATGCTTTACCGGACGAGATTCTCCCAGGGGTTGTTGCATCCATTGGTGGCGAACTTCACAGCCAAAACACGGTTTATGTAGAAGCTCATTTCTCTCCTGTGGATGCCTGTTTTATGCGTTATGGGTTTCCAGGTCTGTTAAAGCACGCAGGATTTTATCGTGAAGTCCTCATGGGCTGGGATCGTGCGGTTAGCTCCTGGCATGAGAGTTACCCGGCTAAGACGCGTTTTGCTCTGATTCTTGATCTGGTACGAAATTATCCTGAGGCGGTTTTTGATTTCCAGATTGAGCAGTTGGAACAGGTTGCCAGTGAGGCTAAAAATATCATTGGTGTGGGGCTTGGAGGCGGCAACGACGGCAAATCTCTGCTTGAATTTCGAGATGGGTTTTCGCGTGCATCAAACCTTGGTTTTGCTCTTTTTGCGCATGCGGGTGAGCATGGTCCGCCATCTGTTGCAGTTCAAGAGGTGCTTGACGCTGTGGATCTTGGAGTCAAGCGGATTGGTCACGGGATCCATGCCTTAAAGTCTAAAGAGGTTTTAAACCTTCTCAAAACCAGGGATATTGCTTTGGAAATCTGTCCCAGTTCCAATCAAATGATAGGAACTCTGGCTCGTATCATAGATCTTCCAGTTCCCTCGCTATTGGAGCAGGAAATCCCTTTCTGTCTGGGATCTGATGATCCAAGCTATTTCGGAGCCTCGCTAGCCGAGCAGTATGCATTGGTTCAGAGCTGGTTCGCATTGGATGACCAGGTGATGGTTAAGCTTCTAGAGAATTCCTATTGCTACAGTATGATTCCTGAGGAAATAATGCCTCAGGGGCTCTGCGAACCTGATATTTAATGCTATGCTTGTCTTAGGACTTTGACCACTACAAGGGGGATTGAATTGAAAAACCCGTCTATTATCGAGCATGATGGAGTCGATCTTCATCTCTCTTCACCCGTTGAGATTAGCATGAAATGGGTTGGGCAGGAGGAGGTGGTGCGTCAACTTAAAGCCGCCTGGTTGGTCACCGAAGAGAGTGATTTACCGATGAATCCACGCCTGATTGGTAAACCGGGCGTAGGGAAGACAACTCTGGCCTATACGGTTGCTAAAACCCTGGGTCGTGAGGTCTATCTATTCCAAGCCACCATGGATACCCGTCCCGAGGATTTGATCATCACCCCCGTTATTACCGAAAGCCAAAAAATCAAGTATGTAGCCTCGCCTCTGGTCTCGGCCATGCTCTGCGGTGGGGTTTGTATTCTTGATGAGGGAAACCGTATGAGCGAAAAATCCTGGGCTTCTCTGGCGCCTCTTTTGGATCACCGCCGCTATGTTGAATCTCTGGTGGCAGGAATTACCGTAAAAGCGCATCCAAAATTTCGTTTTGCCACGACCATGAATGAGGATTCATCGACCTATGAAATCCCCGAGTATATTTTTTCTCGAATCCAGCCGGGAATCTATATTGACTTCCCGGATGAAGATGAGGAGAAGGCAATTCTTAAGGCGAATGTTCCCATGGTTCCTGATGAGCTTTTGGCTTATGTCGTTTCCTTTCTTCAATTGTCGCATGCTAAAAACGAGTTCTATACCGTGCGTGATGGAATCAATATTGCCCGCTACGGTTTCAAGCTTTTCAAGTCCGAGGGTTTAAACCTCAAGGCAGCGTTTGAAAAGAGCGTTGAAATGGTTCTTAAGCGCACCGATACCGAGGATGTTTGAGCAAGATGGAATCATAGGCTTGCCCATCTGCCATTACCGCATGGAGTTTGCTCTCTGGGTGCGCGAGATCATCCGAGAGCGGCGTCCAGAGGCGGTGGCGGTTGAGTATCCGGCCAGTGTCAAAAAGGGGTTTATCACTGCGGTAGATCGCTTGCCCTATCTGTCTGTACTGCTCTATCCAAGCTGTTCTGAGGAGAATATCTACCTGCCAGTTGAGCCCTGTGACGCGGGAGTGGAATCCGTGCGCACGGCTCGTGAATTGAAGATTCCTGTTTATTTTGTTGATCTTGATATCGATGCGCCACCCACTCAAATTGATCGTGTTCCAGACCCCTACGCTTTAATGGGTATGGACCCGGCCCAGTATTACCAAAGTTGGCACGATCTTTATGGACAGCACCTGGAAAGAGATGAAAGCGATCAGCGGCGTGAGCAGTATATGGCCTGTCGTATCCAGGAGCTTTCCAAAAAGTATAAGAAGGTTCTTTTCGTCTGTGGAATGGCTCATCTTGAGGGAATTGTACAAAAGCTAAAAACGCCTCAAGTTCTGCCCGTAGGATATTTCAGGAGAGAAAACGTCAGGGTTTTCAATCTGGGGAAGGAATCTTCACGCTCCTCTTTGGGCGAGTTTGGTTTCCTTTCGGCCGCCTATGAATGCTGGAGAAATCAGGAGCAGGTACAGACCCGGTCTGATTTTCGCAAGGGCCCTGAGATTCGCAATCTCAAAAGGGGAGGTTTGAACCTGCGGGTTATTTCAGGAAATTCCATTGAATCGCCGGAACCAGAGGAGCGCGTGAGGAAAATTTTGAGAAGATCCGAAGCAGATCTTTGCAGAAAGGACCGTGGGTGGCTCGATCGAAAGGCTGTGCTGGAGCTGTTTTTCTCAGAGGCGGGTAAGGTCTATGAAGGAAAATTTCAAGAGGATGTAAAGATCTGGCAGGTCAGAGCGATCCGTGATTTTCTTTATAAATACTGTTCCTTGGAGAAGCGTCTTTTACCGGATTTTTTTCA
>CAZRLV010000347.1:0-1006 GCA_964600955.1 uncultured bacterium | reverse complement strand
GAAAAGGTGTCATTGATGATGATTTTGCCTATGAACTCTGGGAGTTGGGTACCACTTATCCGCACCAGGAGGAAAAACCATCGTTGATGACCATTGAGGTGGGACCAGAGGAGATATGGCTGGGTTCAGAGAAAATTAGGTTTCGTAAAAGAATCGCGGGACGCAAGACCCGCCGCCTGGGAATCCCCCGTAAACTACGGCCTCGCGATCGAGAGGGGAACTGGCAACATGATTTTGCGCCGGGAAATCTTTGTTCCTACCCGGTGGAGGACATTGCCATTGAAACCTTCGGAGAGACTCTAAAGCAAAAGGGGGCTCAAATTCTCTCCATGGAACACTCCCGTGTTGAAGCTTTTACGGTTTCTCTTCTGGATGGCATTGATTATAAGGAAACGATTCGCAATCTAGGGGAAGAGAAAATTTTTGTAAAAGAACTCAAGTCGTTTGAAGGGCAAATTGGCTATGTAGTTGTTATTTTTGATGAAGATCGCGATAATTAAAAATATAACTACCGCCTCACCTGGCTCGGTGAGCACGAGCAGGAATCGGACCTGGCTTTTTATGCCACTGATTTTCAGGACCAGCTCATCGGACCTGGGATAGGACGCTCGTACTACGGGGGCTTAATGATGACTTACCCCCCCAGGCGCCTCTATGATGTGTGGACCGATCCAAACTATCTGTTCATCAAGCACAAACATGAGGTTCTCTTAGTAGCAGGGATTGAGTATTCCACCAAGCGTAATATTGTCTACGTGGCTGCAAAACCACCGCGCACTGCGTTTAAAACTCTGGCTGCGAGAATGGGGCGAAAACTGATTTATTTACCTCTGGGAAGCTTTTCACCGCATACTCTAAAACGCATCCGACGCTTTCATGTCCTCTCCGGTCACGAAAAACGGGGAGTTATCAAAGATTATCTGTAAGGCCATGAGTAAGAAAGGAGGACAGAAATAGAGAACTATAGAATAAGAAAAGAGCGGGGAGGTGGAAGCAGAAGATGGCG
>CAZRLV010000346.1:0-4023 GCA_964600955.1 uncultured bacterium | reverse complement strand
GCACTTGAAAATTAACCTGGTTCCGTGGCTTGACAGGGTGTCATCCATATGAGGGTGTCAGGCATGCCTGACCCGAAATAACGGTCGCGTAGGGTTGCGAGGCATGCCTCGCCCGTCTTCTTGCATGCCCGCCCCCAGCGGGGTAAAGGAGCCTAAGTTTGGGATCAAAATTCGGACATAGCTTAGAAAAACTCTGGCTCGTGGTCATTGCCCTGATGGTGGCTGTAATTACCTCTTTACATTACGGCACCCATATTCACCATGAGCCTTTACATGCCCTTTACCGCAAACTCTATTATTTGCCTATTTTAATGAGTGCCTTTCACTTCGGATTGCGCGGCTCGATGGTCTGTGCCTTGACTTGTACTCTTCTCTATCTACCTCACCTGCATTGTGATTGGGGGGCGAGTTATTTAATAAAGAATGCGGATCGTAGTTTGGAAGTTGTTTTATACCTGGTTGTCGCTGCAATTACGGGAGGCTATTCCTCTCATCAAAAAAAGCTGCATCAGGCGCTAAAACAAAGCCACGAACACCTCAAAATAAGGACTGAGCGGCTTGTAACGGTGCAAAGGAGTTTGCAAAAACATGAGAAACTGCACGCGGTAGGCTTGTTGGGGGCTGGGATTTCTCATGAAATCAGAAATCCACTGGCCTCTCTAAAGGGTATCCTGGAAATCGTTCTGAGCAAAGAGAAGGGATGCACCGAGACAGAAAGAGCTGAGCTTGGAGCCATCGCCCTGAAAGAAGTTTCAAGAATTCAGGATATTTTGACCCGCTTTTTAAGCCTTAGCCGCGAGGACCGATTAGAAGAAGCAGAGGTCGACTTAAAAGAGGTTTGCCAAAATCTAATGGAGCTAACCAAGTCACAGACCCGCAAAAAAGGTGTCGAAGGGAGCTTAAAACTTCCAGTTGCGGATTGTAGCTATCTCGGACCGGCGGGCCCTCTCCAACAGGTCATTTTGAATTTATTGCTCAATGCCCTGGAGATGGCAAAAAAGGAGGTTGAGGTTGAACTCGTTAAGTTGGAGGGGGGATATCAAATCATAGTTCGTGATGATGGTGAGGGCATAAAACCTGGAACAGAGGATGCTATTTTTGATTTTTTCTATACCACGCTGCAAGAGGGAAGTGGTCTGGGTTTAGCTATTTCAACTGAGCTGATGCATCAAATTGGGGGCCATCTCAGCCTGGTACAGACTTCTGACCCCACCACCTTCATGATGGAGTTTCCCCCTGAAATAAAGTTTAGTGAGTGCGGAAAGCACCGCCTGGGCCTCGATCAAGAAACACAGGAGAACCCATGAAAATTCTTATCGCAGATGATGATCAATCTCTAGCAAGGGTGATTCAAATGCAACTTGAAAAACAAGATTTTCAGGTTGAGATCGCTTTTGATGGCGAGCAATGTCTTGAAAAACTGGACCATAGAGATTTCGATGCCTGTATTCTAGATCTCAATATGCCCCTGAAGTCAGGACTTGAAGTGCTTGAGGAGCTAGAACCGGATCTGCCCTGTCCCATCATCGTATTGACGGCCTATGAAAACCTTGAAACGGCTGTAAAGGCCATCAAATTGGGTGCCTTTGACTATCTGACCAAGCCCTTTGAAAAAGAGAAGCTAAGTCGCACGATTCAACTGGCTCATCGACAATGGTCATTGGATCGTGAAAATGAAAATTTGAAGCGACAATTATTTGAGAAGAAAAATGAAGACTTTGTAAAAATTGGGGATTTAAAACTGCAAAAAATTATCGATCAGGCCGCACATAGTGATGAAGTTATTTTTATCAGCGGTGAAACGGGAACTGGAAAAGACTATCTCGCGCGTTATATCCATGCCCTATCCACCCGAAGCGACCATCCTTTTTTAGCCATCAATTGCGCGGCCATTCCTGAAAACCTCTTGGAATCAGAATTGTTTGGCCATAAAAAAGGCTCTTTTACGGGAGCCTCAATGGATAAAACTGGTTTTTTTGAAGAGGTTGGACAGGGGATTCTCTTTTTGGATGAAATTGGGGATATGCCCCTTATTTTGCAATCCAAAATTCTCAGGGTACTTGAGAACAGAACTTACCGGCGACTCGGGGATGTGAAAGAGAGTGTGTTCAAAGGCCGGGTGCTATCGGCAAGTAACAAAGATCTTGAAGAACTGGTGCGAGACGGGCTTTTTAGAGAGGATCTACTCTACAGACTCAATACGATCCCCATTTTGTTCCCCCCCCTCAGAGAACGAATCGATGAAATTGAGCAGTATTTACAAAGATTTGCACCCGACAAACGCTTAGAAGACGCCGCCCTAAAGTTCTTAAAACAGCGACGCTGGAGCGGGAATATCCGCGAGCTAAAAAACTACTGCGCACGTATGCGTGTTTTTATCGAGACCACGCGCGTGACAAAGAAGCAATTATCATCTCTAGATGGACTCCTGGCTAACCGTCATCGTTCAAATATTATCCTGCCAGAAGACGGGCTCCGTATCGAAGAATTATTTGATGATCTGCTGGTTCAAGCCCTGGAACGCTGCGCCCAAAATCAAACCAAGGCTGGCGAACTCCTGGGGCTCACACGCCAGCAAGTTATTCACAGAATGCGAAAATGGAAAAACCACGCTCCAGATAGCCGCTAATTTTCTCGTTTGTAATCCCCAAAGGCTGTTCATTTCTCAACCTGTGGTTGTTGATTATTCCACTAAAAGAAGGTTGAAATTGGCTCTACGGCAGGGAAAACCACCTAAATATCTCGTTTTAGGTTTTGGCATAGCTTTTGTTATAGGGGCAGTGTCGTTAAAACCAAAGGAGAGTCATGAATAAGAAAATTGGACTATTGAGTGCTGCTGTTGTTGTGGTTTGTTTTGTTGCCTGGAAGGTTTATGCCAGTTCGGGCCATATGCACATGAATCATGGAGATTCCGGTCATAATGATTCTGAAACTAGCCATGCTGGGAACCATATGACTCATATGAATGAAGTGAAGCGCTGGCTGAAGGCGGAGTTGGGTTCAAGCTATGATAAGGCGGTGCATCGTCCACAAAAATCTGAACTGTTGTCTGGGAAGAGTATCTATCAAAAGTTCTGTGCTACTTGTCACGGAGTCCACGGAAAAGGCGATGGAGTCGCCGCAGAAAATCTGTCAAAAAAACCAGCCGATTTCACCGATGCCGCTCACGCCTCTTTCTATTCTCCTGCCGGTAGAATGTATATTATTGAGAAAGGTTCTCCTGGAACACCTATGATTGGCTGGGGAAGCGTACTGGGAAAACAAGGAGTCTTTAATGTTTATTCTTACATCAACACTCTGAAGACCCCCCTTAAGGTCAGGGCAAAATCCAAGGCAACAGTGTATTTCTGTCCCATGCACCCCGAAGTCAGATCAGACAAACCGGCACGTTGCCCAAAATGCGGGATGCGGCTGAGGCCTGAGACAAGAGAGCCATCGTCATCTGGAACCGGGCATGATCACAGTCAGCACAGCCACTGATCTTTGAGTTGAAGCGCCCCCTTGACTCCGTAGTATTGTACGGACTTTACAATCTTTTTAGATTGGGGTTTGTGATGGAGGCCCTTGGGGAGGAAGGCTATGAGAAAAATAGAGCTAATTTATGATCCTGATTGTCCCAATGTTGAGCCCGCTCGCACAAGACTGCGTGAGGCTCTAGCCCTTATGAACCAGAAAGCTCAGTGGACAGAATGGGATCGTAGTGCTTCTGAAAGTCCAGATTATTCCAGATGCTTTGGCTCTCCAACCATTCTAGTTGATGGACGAGATGTGGCTGGAGAAGAGCCAGGAGATGGGAGTAATTCCTGTCGTGTTTATGCAGGTTCTGACGGCTGTCTGGAAGGTGTTCCAAGCGTGGAGGCCATTTCTAAGGCTCTAAAGACAAGAACCAAGAATCAGAGGAATCATAGGTAGCAGAGGAATTCGAGGAATGAAGAAAAAGATAGGTTGCGGATCGGGGTTCACCATGGCGAAAAACAGGGGTTGATTCGCGGGTGGCGCCGGTCATGGGGCCCCCGAGGGATT
>CAZRLV010000345.1:0-4026 GCA_964600955.1 uncultured bacterium | reverse complement strand
TCGGGGACTGCCCGCATTCGTGTCGAGGAATACAAACGCCCAAAATTTGAAGTGAGCCTCAATGCTCTGGAAAAAGAAGTGCGTCTGGAGGATGAAGTCATTGTGGAGGTCATGGCCAAGAGTTATGCCGGGGTTCCCATCCAGGGGGCAACCATTAAATACCGTGTTTTAAGAACCACTCGAATGCCCTGGTGGTGGCGCTGGTATAACCCGTTTCAAGGGGCGCGTGAGATTGCCAGCGGTAAGGGCAAAACCGATGATGATGGGAAATTCAAAGTTCCGTTTCAAGCCCTTGCGGACCGAAGCGTGGACAAAAAAATAGACCCGAGCTTTAATTTCGAGGTTCAGGTGGATGTCATTGATCCAACCGGAGAAACCCGTTCGGCCTCGCGCTCGGTACGTGTTGGTTATAGCGCCATCGAAGCGCGCTTATCCCTCCCGGGGTGGCTGGCGGCAGAAGAAGAGATTCCTTTGAAACTGACGACCAGAACCCTGGATGGAAAACCCGTTGAAAACCAGGGGAAACTAGAAATCTTCAGCCTCAAGGAGCCTGAAAAACCAGCTAGAAAGCCCTCGCGTCCTAGAAATCTCTGGTGGGGTGCTTCTACTCAGGCTCAAACCAGCCAAAAAGATCTCTCCAATTTCAGAAACTGGGATCTGGGAGACGAGGTTCGCTCGCTATCTTATGAAACCTCAGAAGGGTCTAGCAAGATCCCGCTGAGACTTCGACCGGGAGCCTACCGCGCGCGGCTTACAACCCAGGATAAATTTGGTGTGGAGGTCAAATCAGAGCTTTCATTTCTGGTGTTTTCAGGGACCGTAAAGCGCTTTCCGGTAAAGCTACCGAGTTTCTTCCAGTTGAAGTCCTCCAGCCTGGAACCCGGAGACGAGATCAATGCGGTTTGGGGAACAGGCTATGAGTCGGGCAGGGCTTATGTCAGTTTTTTACATGATGGAAAAATCCTGAAATCCTACTGGACCCCCGCAGACGAGAGCCTGCATAGCATTCGCTACCCAATCGACAACAGTCTGCGCGGCGGGCTCACCCTCCAGGTCTATTTTGTCCAGGAAAATCAGATCTACTCTTATACACGCTTCATTCAAGTGAGCTATCCAGAAAAAGATATCAAGATTCGCTTCCAGACATTTCGCGACAAACTTCGCCCCAATGAAAAGGAGGTCTGGAGTCTGATTTTAGAGGGTAAGGATGCCAGAAAGCTGGCAACGGAGATGGTGGCGACCCTTTATGATGAATCCCTGGATGCCTTCTATCCACATGCGTATCGCGGACTTTCCCATCTCTTTTGGAGAGACTCACAGGTAGCGGGATACCAGGTTAATCTCTACTCCAAGACACTCATGAGTTGGTGGAATAGTTTTGGCCTAGGGGCACAGCATGTCTCACGCACCTACCCCTCCTTTCCCTGGTGGCTAAAAGGCAGTTTTTCTTATCTTTTTCCGCCCATGTATAACCGACGCATGTTCAAGAGCATGGCCATGGCCCGCAGTCCCGGGGCGCTTATGGAGTCCGATAAATTTGCAGATGAGGAAATGGCTGGCGAGGGATTTAGTTTAGCTCAGGCCGCCCCGGCACGAAAAAAGAATAAGTCACGCAGACGAGAACAGCGAAAGGATCGTAAGTCAGATTCCAAGGCAGAGCCCTCTGAGCCTAAATTTGTTCCCCGCACTAACTTGAGCGAAACTGCATTCTTTTTTCCACACCTCATCAGTGATGAAGAGGGCCGGGTGGAAATTCGCTTCCAGATGCCTGAAGCTTTGACGCGCTGGAAGTTTTTGGCCTTAGCGCATGGAAAGGGCCTGGAATGGGGGCAAATCACACGCTCTATCGTCACTCAGAAAGAGCTGATGATGCAACCGCATTTACCGCGTTTTCTGCGCCAGGGTGATCGGGTCACACTGACTTCCAAAATCAGTAATCTCTCGGACTCCAGCCTGGATGGAAAAGCTACCCTAAGCCTTTCCAATGCCTTGACGGGTGAGGATGTTACCCAGAAGTTTTTTGATGCAAAGCCCATCGAATTTAAGGTTTCTTCGGGTAAGTCCCAGGTCGTAAGTTTCGAAATTCGAGTGCCGGATATTGCCTACCCACTTCAGTATCGCATCGTGGCAAAAACCGCCAAGCACGCGGACGGTGAAGAGGGGGTTCTACCCGTGATCTCACGCACCGTTTTGGTTCGTGAAGCCAAACCCTTATGGATCCGAGGGCCAGGCGAGAGAAGTGTGAATTTTGAATCTCTGCTCGGCTCTGACGGTGAAGGAGTCACCCATGAAAAGCTAGTGCTGCAAATGGCCTCGCACCCCGCCTGGTATGCTGTTCAGGCCCTGCCTTATTTGGCAACATACCCCCACGCCTGTACAGACCAGGTCTTCAATCGCCTCTACGCCAACAGCCTGGGGGAATTTATTGCCAACTCACAGCCTAGAATTCAGAAAATATTCAAATTATGGAAAGGAACCGATGCGCTGGACTCCAATCTTGAAAAGAACCAGGATCTTAAATCAGTCCTGCTAGAGGAAACCCCCTGGGTTCTGGAAGCCAAGAGTGAGTCCGCGGCCAAAAAACGCGTGGCCAATTTCTTTGATGTCAATCGTATGAGCTCTGAGATTCGCTTCAATTTGACGGAGCTGGAATCGCGGATGCTGCCAGATGGAGGTTGGCCCTGGTTTCCCGGGGGAAGACGCAATGATTTCATTACGCTCTATATCGTGACAGGGCTAGGCAGACTGCGCCATCTTGGTGTTGAAATGCCAGTCGATATGGCTCTGAAATCCGTCCATGCACTGGATCGCTGGATCAAAAAGATCTACGACAATATCATGGCACACTCTAATCCTGAACATAACCATTATTCCAATCTCATTGCTTATTATCTCTACGGGCGCTCATTTTTTCTGGAAGAGAAACCCATTGAATCATCCTCGCAAAGAGCGGTTGAGTATTTCCTGGGGCAGGCAGAGCAATACTGGACGGGGCTCGATAATCGTATGGGAGAAGGACATACGGCTCTGGGACTGCTTCGCTTTGAGAGACCCGCAACCCCCCGTGAAATCCTGGCCTCCTTACGTGAGAGGGCCCTGCATGATGAAGAGATGGGAATGTACTGGGGTGATGAGGAATTTGCCTATTGGTGGTACCGGGCTCCCATCGAGACTCAGGCAATGATGATCGAGGCCTTCCAGGAGCTGTCCGGTACCGAGGAGGAAATTGAATCACTCAAGGTCTGGCTGCTCAAGCAAAAGCAAACCCAGGACTGGAAAACCAATAAGGCCACCGCCGATGCCATCTATGCCCTATTGCTTCGGGGGGCCGACCTACTCTCCGGCACCAAGCTCGTCAGGGTTTGGGTGGGCTCAGAAGAGGTGCGTCCTGAGAAGGTGGAAGCCGGTACAGGGTTTTACGAGAAACGCTGGTCAGGCGCTCAAATTCGAACCGATCAGGGAAAGATCAGAATGCAAAAAGAGGAAAAGGGGATCGCCTGGGGAGGATTGCATTGGCAGTATTTCCAGGACTTATCCAAAATCAAGGCTCAGAGCGGAAATCTTGGGCTGGAAAAAAAGCTGTTTGTTCGCAAAAACACGAAGAAGGGACCGGTCATTCTGCCCATTAAAGATCAGAAACTGGAGTTGGGGGACACCCTGGTGGTTCGCGTGGTTCTACGTGCTGATCGGGATTTTGAGTATGTGCATATGAAAGACGGCAGAGGCTCGGGGACCGAGCCTGTTAATGTGCTATCCCATTATAAATACCAGGATGGTCTGGCTTACTACGAGGCAACCAAAGACACGGCCACACATTTTTACTTCGATTATCTGCCCAAGGGAACCTATGTTTTCGAGTATGATCTCAAGGTCTTTCATAAAGGTGAGTACACCACGGGTATCGCTGAGATAGAATGTCTTTACGCACCGGAGTTCAGGGCACATTCAGAGGCACATAGGATTGAGGTGGAGTAGAAGAGGGGATGGGAATCATAGGAAACAAAGGTAGTTGAAGAAAAGAGGGGT
>CAZRLV010000344.1:0-4033 GCA_964600955.1 uncultured bacterium | reverse complement strand
GAACCTTATGTAGCTGAGCCGCAAAATCGACTGGTAATCGTCAATGACAAGATGCTTCAGTTCTTCGTAAAAAACGCCACCGAAGTTGTTACCAGAATTGCCATTGATGAGAAAACAGGCATTGTGAAAAAGGGGGCACTCTTCTATGAAGAATGCCTACCTAGAGATACGGTGTTTTACAACACCGTTGCCCGTCTAAACGAGCATCAGTTGCCTGAGTACCTAAGACTAGGTGGAGACCGTAGTATTGGACGGGGAATTTTCAGATTAAATACACTCGATTGAGGGAGGTTGAAATGTTTGATTTAGAACAAAACAGGGCTAGCGAGGCCATGCGTTTTTTTGAAACTGGTGCCAGAGAAGAGCAGAAATCAAATTCTGAACTTAAAAACAAGATCAAGGAATTGCCCTCGCTGATTCAAAAAAACGGGCTTTTAATTACCCTGCTCCACCTAGATGAAAAACAATTTGATCAACTTTGGAAAAACTTGGCATCGCACTTAAGCCCAGGTAACAACCCCAATCAGTTTGTCACGAGTTTGTGTGGAAGAAATGCCGTGGAATTGGTTGGGCTAACAGAGAAGGCCAAAGCCTATGTGGGATGGCTTAAACGCATCGGCGCGGTAAAACTCGCAGACTAGGATTGTAATGGAGGAAGCCATGCAAGAAGTTGATAATTATAAACACCCCTTTTTATATTTGAGAAAGCCAGTTTTTCCTGGCACTGAAAATGTCACGCGAAAGGAGCATCTCAAGGAAGAGAGTAAGAAAAGAATTGTTGATGATTTTTTGCGCATCTACCAAGAGTCTAAGCTGTCTCTACCCATACAACCCCTACTAGAACGAAGAGATGCCTACCTTAAGTTTTGTAAAAAAGAAGGCTTTTCAATTATTTCTATCATTGCCAAACTTGAGGATGACCTGACAGGTGGTTTTCTGCCTGGCCTGGCAGATAGTGGAGGCATTGAAAATGTAGGATTAAGTCATGACCATCTTAGCGGGATACCCATGCTACCTGCCAGCGGATTCAAGGGCGTTTTGCACCATCATGCACTACAATCTGACGACGAATTTCTTAGCGCAGATGAGCGTGACTGGATCTTTGGTAAAGCCGCTGACAAAAATAGCGAAGGCAATGCTGGCAACGCCATCTTCCTCGATGTAATTCCTGTCGAAGCACCAGAACTAGCATTGGATGGGCTGACACCACATTATCCTATTGACTACAATGACAGCAATCCACCCGCTGACTGGCAGAGCCCCACCCCAATTAGCTTTCTGACGATTAAAAATGCAAAACTACGCTTTGATATACTCCTAGACCCAGGCCGTCCTCTAGGCTGTGAAGGTCCGCCTGAAAACAAACATATTGGTGAATTGGCAGCTAAACTTGAAAAAATGTTGGACGACTGCTTTGAATTCTCGTCTTTTGGAGCTAAAGGCAGTAGCGGCTATGGTTTTTTTCAAAGAGACACGGCAGGCGAGAAAAAAGCTAAGGCGATTGAAGAACAGCGCGAACTAGATGAGAAAAATCAAATTGAAGAACAACACCTCCAATCCTTGAGTCTGGCAGAACGACTAAAATACGAGAGCGAAACCCGCTTTTCTAAGGAATTCACACAACAAGATTATCACTACACTATTAAAACCTACTTCCAACCCTGCATAGCGATGGATGACAGCCAGGAAAGACTGGAAATAGCAGTCAATCTTAAAAGCCTATGGGAAGCCGTTGGCAAATGGACAGTAAAGAAGCCAAACAAAAATAAGCAGGCAAAAAAATGCGTGAACTTGGTGGAGATTATAGAGAGACTTGGTTCAATTTGAAGATGATGAGCCTTGGATATGGATAGCTAGGTATGAACGATGATATAGCAGATAAACCTCCAGTATTGGTTTGTTTCCTTGGTAATGGAAATTATCAGGAAACGGTCTATACACAGCCTGGTCGTGCTGATACACAAGGAGTTCGATCTTGTTTTTGCCAAGTGGCACTTGTAAATTTCTATAAGCCTGCTAGAGTCGTTGTACTATGCACCAAAGTTGCGGA
Organism: uncultured bacterium; assembly: GCA_964600955.1. Lineage (GTDB taxonomy): Bacteria > Muiribacteriota > UBA6191 > UBA6191 > UBA6191 > CAZRLV01. The sequence continues at coordinate 1,983 of CAZRLV010000344.1, read as the reverse complement.
AGATAAATGGTACAAGACACTTCGTAAAGAATTAGAGTTCCACGATCAAAACATAACGGTTGAGAAAAGAACATTAGAAGCTGGAGAAGGCTCCCCAGTTCTCTGGCAACAGTTTAGATGTCTTGATGACACCCTCCAAGAGTTCAAGAATTCACCCTTGCTTCTTGACATCACTCACGGATTCAGGTCACAGCCGTTTTTTTATGCCGCCGCCATCTTTTATAGATTTTGTATGGGTTACTTAAAAACCCAACCAAGAATATTCTACGGAAGCTACAATGTAGAGACCAAGAAGGGCGAAATTTGGGACCTCAGCGGTTTTTCTGAATTAGTTGAATGGACCATTGGTCTTCGCAGTTTTATAACAAGTGGTGACTCAGAGAAACTCTCGCATATTGTGAAACAGATCCAAGATGGAAGAAAGGTTAGGACAGAAGGAAGCCATCAACGTGATGGTTCAAACTTCAAGCCACTCATAAACATATTGCAATCACTAGGACCCTCACTCCAATGTGTACGAACAGGAGATCTTTTGCTTCCTAAGAATGCAAAAAGAAATAAAAGGGACGCTGGCGAAATCGAAATTTTCTTGAAGGTCTTAAAAGGGCTTAGCGAGGAACTTGACAGGGATTGCCCCCCCTTAAGCAATGTGGTTGAACAGATTGAGCATCAGCTCAAACCTATGATCGGAGCAACGAGTTTGTCTGGAAGAGACGGGCTAAGAGTTTTGCATAGCCTCGCTGAATTCTACTTTGACCAAGGACGCTACATTGAATCTGCAACAACCCTGCGAGAGGCATGGGTCAATGTATTTTACGAAGAGGAAGACTGTATCCCTGGGGAGCCATTCTCAATGAAGAAGAGAGAAGAATATGAGGGTAAAACAAGGAATCAAGATGCCTATTATGATCAATATTTTGATAGGATTGGACAGGTTCGAAATGATTTAGATCATGCTGGTTACAGTAAATCACCAAATAGTGGAAAAGATAGAATTTCACACCTAGAAAAGCTATTAAATGAATTTCCAGCTAAGGTAGAAAAGGCATTAGGATGAAACCAAAAATATTCCTCAACCTAAGCAACCACCCTTCTACAGACTGGTCTGACAAGCAAAAAGAAGCTACCAAGGAACTAGCCCCAGAACTAATCGACCTGGACTTCCCCTGGGTGGACCCCGAAAAAACCCTTGCCGAGCTTGAAGAGCATGCGAAAAACATCATTGAGCGCGAACTGCCGGACGGGGTTTCCCACGCCATGGTGCAAGGAGAATTCACCATGACCACGCTCCTGGTGAAAGCTCTTCAGCAAAAAGGAATCCGATGCTACGCCGCTACCACCCAAAGAGTCACCGACAACGAGGGCGAGGGACTCCAGCGCTCACTCTTTCGCTTCGTGCAGTTTAGACCCTATCCAGAATTCTAACTTTTCAATCTGCGCTAGCAGACTCCCCACTTAAAGTCTTAGCCACCATTTGCGGAGCTTTCTCGATAAGGCTCAAAAGAGTTCGACTTGATTGATCTGGGGTACTTCTACCTTGTTCCCAATCTCTAATGGTTGCAATACTTAGGTGATAAATTTTAGCAAACTGGCTTTGTGACATGCTTAGGTTTGTTCGAATTCTCCTAACACTAATCGCTGGCTTAAAACGACTCAGTTCCTCTTCTGTCAAGATAGCGTTATCTGGGTCCTGAGCTGCGCCCGCCAGTACTTCATCATCAGAACGTTGACTGAGTTTCTTCCGCTGCTCAGGAATCATCCTGTATTGTTCGTGAAGATCGATTTCTACACTTTTCATATTCTCTTTTTTCATGGGACGTACCATTTCGTGCAGAAATAATTCTGATCACTTCTTCTCGAATGGTATATACAACAACCAATAAAATCCCATCTACTACCCCCATGACCTTCCACCGACATTCACCAACAGAATGAAGGTCATCAAAATATTCCAACAAGTAGCGATCCTGAAAAACATGGGCG
>CAZRLV010000343.1:0-4041 GCA_964600955.1 uncultured bacterium | reverse complement strand
CGCCTTAAATGGGGGGACGCTTGAGATGCAGGTTAGTGCTGACAACTACGAGGCGTTAATTAGTATCCAACCTGGAGGCTATGGCTATCTCACTCAGGGAGGCGTGCTTAAAACGGCTCTGCCTCAGGGCAGCTATTCGATTGAGGTTTCCGCCTTTGGTCACCTAACGCAGATCTTTGGCGTCGAGATCAAGAAAAAGCAGACTTCTCATCTTGAGGCCAGCCTGGAAAAGAGTGCAAGGTTTAAGGTGGGTTTTGATATTCGAACCACTGAGGGCTTGTCTTTAGGCGGCAAGATCAGTTTTCCTGATTCTCCCATGCGCGGGGACTTCTCTGATTCGGGATTGGTTCAGCTTGAGATGCCGGCAGGTGATTATCAGGTTCTGGCCACTAAAATCGGATACCGTCCCAAGAGTTTTGAGATCTCAGTTAACGCTGATAGGGTGATTCAGGCAGAGATGCAAAAACTACCTCAGGTTTTATTGGTGGACGATGATATGGCCCGCGACTTTGAACAGTATTACACTTCTGCTCTGAGCGATAACGATATCGATTTCGCCCTGGTTGAACATGGGACCGATGACGTCATGGGCTATGAGACCGTCATCTGGTTTACGGGAAATGACCATGCCGCCAACTCCATCAAGGAACCCGAGCAGGTGATGCTCAGTGCCTATCTTGAAAGCGGTGGACGCCTGATCATCTCGGGTCAGGACCTGGGCTACGGCATGAACAGCAAAGATTTTTTCACCTCGGTACTCGGTGCTCATTGGGTGAAGGATGTTTCAGATAGCAAAACCATCCTGGGTCAGGGACTCAGTTTTCAACTCGATGGTGAGGACAGTGCCAAGAATCAAAAATGGCCGGATGTTATCGATGTTCCTCAGGGGTCTGAGACCGCTTCGGCTTTTCTAAACTATGACGGGGGCGCCGTTGCGGGACTGCTCAATCATTATGGAAACGGCAAAGTCATTTATCTGGGTTTTGGGTTTGAAGGGGTTAGCGGTAGAGAAAACCGCAAACTCTTGATGAGAGCCATAATCGATGTGCTGAAGATGAGTACCTCTGATCGGCTAAATCGTATCTCCTGGGCCTATCAAAATCACCCGGCTTTGTATCCGATTCTCACAGATCAATTCAAGGTCAACTCAGAAAACCTGGAGCAAGTCCAAACCTTCATGAGAAATGTCCGGCTAAAAAGCCCATATCGATCCGTTCTAAACAGCTTAAAAGACCTGTAATCAGAATCGATAATGCAAACCCACCATAAAGGCTGGGGTCAATCTTCGACCAAACTCGGGTTTAACCCGAGTTTGGTAAAAATTTTCATGAAGGAGCCATCAGGCAATCACAGACTTAGTCAGTACGTACTTGATGCAAGTAACCTATCTACGGTTTTCATAGGTAGGAAGAGCCGGGTACTTTGATCCATTGTGTCAAGGTTTTGGAATCTATATTGCATGTAAAAGCCCTGCACTTCGATATCTAGCGTGTCGACAACCACAGCGTAGGAGGGCAGATGTCGATTTATGTCGTAACAATGCTGCAATGCCCTGATCAACGTAACTTTACCAAGACCCTGCCCTTGTGACCTGGTAGAGTAATTATGGACACTTTCTTGAGGACAGCCCTGAGTTTTTTCAATTGAGGCTTGACATACCTCAATAGATCAGTATGGTCATACTCTTGCGCAGTTTATGAATTCCTGCGTCCTGTTGTTATCTAGGAGAAAAACCCATGCGAAAATTTTTATCAACCCTTCTCTGCCTTGCTTTTCTTTGTGAAATTCAGGCTCTTCCGTTATTAGGTAAAAACCTGGAATCATTGCTCGATAGTGGCTCTGAGAAAGAAGTCACTCTGATTGTGAGTTTTAAATCACCCTCTTATAAAAACCTGGACAAAGGAACTCCCGTTCAGGTTCAAAAGCGAAAGATGAGAGAACGTCTGGAGGCTCAGGGAGATTTTCTAAAGAACCTATCTCTGAATAAGACCGCCAAGGTTAAAAATGTCCAGTCACTTTGGATCAATAACTCGGTCATCATTACCGCAAGCTCCAGCCTGATTGCAGAACTCAAGCAAAATGAAAAAATTGAGGGATTGATTCTTGATTATGAGGTCATGCTCGATGAGCCTCTTCCTGCAAAACCCATGGGCTCAGATAATGAAAAATTTACCTATGGACTCCAGAAGGTTCGCGCCATGGAAGTTTGGGATAATCTTGGAATTACTGGAAAAGGCGTCACGGTTGGACTGCTCGATACGGGCTATGCCAAGCACCCGGACCTTAATGGCCGGGTCATCATGGCTCAGGACTTCATTACGCGCAAGGCTGACAACAAACCCAATGACGGCCATGGACACGGCACTCACTGTCTTGGCACTATCGGAGGCAGAAATACCTCGGGTAAGGCCATCGGTGTGGCACCAGATGTTAATTTTATCGTAGGCAAGATCTTCTCGGATCGTGGGGGCTCCAAGGCTTCGGCCATCTTAAAGGCCATGCAATGGATTGCCGACCCCGATGGTAATCCTGACACAGCCGATCAACCGCGTGTGGTTAGCAATTCCTGGGGAGGGCGACAGCGCTCCATGGCACGGGCCAAGCCCCAGTGGGATGCCGTACAAACCTGGCGAGATTTGGGAATCGTACCGGTTTTCGCGGCAGGAAATTCAGGACCCGGGGCCAATACCGTGGGTACTCCTGGTGGGTTTCCACACTCCTTTGCCATTGGTGCAACGGATAAAAAAGATGTCATTGCGACCTTTTCGTCACGGGGACCCACGACCTGGGAGGGGAAGAAGTATATCAAGCCAGATGTCTCGGCACCCGGAGTAGGAGTTTACTCGGCCAAGCATTCCGGCGGGTATACTGCCATGAGCGGAACTTCCATGGCGACACCGCATGTGGCTGGAGTTGTGGCTCTAATGCTGCAAGCCAATCCGTCTCTTACGGTTCGACGCATCGAGGAAATCCTGGAAAAGACTGCCCTGGATTTAGGTGCTGAGGGTAAAGACAGTACCTATGGGTCGGGCAGAGTGGATGCTTTCAATGCGGTAAGCATGGCGCTAAACGGTGCTCTGGTCAAATTCACCATCAAGAGTCCTTATCCAGCGATTGCCGTAAAAGTCCTACCCGATGGACAGATTACACGCACCAATGGTGTTGATCCGCTTAGTTTTTCCATGGCTCCCGGGACTTATCATTTTGAGATTTCAGGTTTTGGGGCGATCGAGCAAACGGTGACCGTAAAGCTGGCCGCTAAAGAAAAGATCAGCCTGAATATTAAGCTTGAGGCGGCTCCTAAGTTTCCAGTGAATTTTGAGATGCGAGATGAAAATAATAAAGCTCTAAGGGCAAGAATCAGCTTCCCGGGTACTCCTGTTTTAGCCAGAGAAATTTATAGTGGGTCACTCACTTTGCAACTTCCAAACGGTGATTACAGGGGTGTGGCCAGTAGCCTGGGATTTGCCAAAACCACCAAAGGTTTTAAAGTAGAAGGGGCAGAAACAACCGTGAGTTATACCCTCAATAAAATTTCTCCTGTTCTGGTTGTGGCAGATCTCGCGGGTGCGAAGACGGAAATTCCCTACTATTACAACCGCGCACTGGCCAAGCTAAAGCGGGACTTTGATCAGACAAAAATGCAATCTGTCAATGAGTCCCTGACCTACGCAGATCTCATGGGCTATGAAACCGTGATTTGGTTTACTGGAGACAAACTGGGTTCTGTCATCATTAAGCCTGAGCAGGAAGCCCTTGATGCGTATGTAAAGGAGGGGGGGCGGTTGATTCTCATAGGACAGGGAATCAGCAATGATCTAGAAGAAGGTCATTTTGCCAAAGAAGTGCTTGGGGCTGTCTTTAAGAAGGAAGACCCAATTTTTAATAGTCTTAAAGGACTCGGTCTTAAGCTGAAATTAAATGGCAAGGGCAGCCACGCTCAGCGTACACCGGATATTTTAACAATCACTTCATCAACGGCTAAGGCAATTTTGAAGTACACATTCAAAGGTGTGGCTGCCGTTGAAAATACTTACGGTG
>CAZRLV010000342.1:0-4048 GCA_964600955.1 uncultured bacterium | reverse complement strand
AGGGCCTCGCCCACCCCGCTAAGATCTACTTGAAAGCTGTCACCGCTGAGATTTGACCCAAAGCAATCCAGGGAGTCTTCGGGGCGCATCAAAGTAAAAACCGGCCCCTTGGATTGACGCAGTGACTCCAAAACCCCAGCGGGCGCACAAGAAAATTCAATCCCCGCAGGAAAGCGAAGCCTTACCTCAGCCATGAGCGGAGTCAGGCAAATCAATAGAAAACCTAATAAATTACAAAGTTTGAACATAGCTTCTTCTTTATCCTCCTCCCCCTAAAATACCGTCATTCTCCGGCTTGACCGGGGGATCCATCTTCCTCTTCTCTTCCCCCATTCCGCTGCTTCCGTTGGTTCCGTTAGTTCCGATAGTTCTCTAGTTCCTTCTCCAAAATCCCTCTAATTCTTTTCCCTCACTCACTTATACACCGTCAGGTTAAAATTTGTGGCTATCAAGCCCACGCCGTTGATATCTCTATCAAGTAGCAGTCTGGGTAATTCCTCTACGGCGCCCCGACTCTTTTTTCTGGATTCTTGTGAGAGGGCGAAGTAATGCAGTGGGCGAGACAGGACTCTAGAGACAAGATTTTCAAAGGACCATCTATTTTTCTTTATCAGGTCCTCTACAATCCTAACCAGGTGTTTGTTTTCTTCATTAGGAAGCCGGTTTTTCGCGCTTCTTTGGCTTAGATCATAATACTCTAAAAAATCTAGTGGAGCGGCGCCAAAGAGCACGGTATACTCAGAGCTCTTATTTGCTTTACCCGGGTTTTCAAGAATGACCTCCATTGACCTGCTCTCGCCTTGCATTTCAGCTTTGCCTAAAATCTCCAAATTAGATCTACGGTTTTTTCTTAGGAGCGCCGTATATACCTTTTCCACCTCGCCTCCGGGGGTTTGCCCGTAGTCCATACGAAATACCAACCGGGTGGGGTAGTGCTTGGAATACTTCACGGCCAGGGTATTATGCACTCTTGGTTCTTTGTAAAGACCCGTTTCATCGTCAAGCTCATGCTCAAAAACCCCGTTGGTTGTGACACGCAGGTTCAGATCCAGGGCGAAATTTTCATAGAGTTGGTCCAAAAACTGCGTGGATCCCCTGTGAATCAGGGACTGGGCATGCTCGGAGATATTGTTGTAGTCCTGATAAAGCGAGTAATCGAGTAGCTCAGGTTTAAGATAACCATACTGGTTTTTGGCAGTCGACAAGCTCTGCTTGCCTGCGCCGAGCGCAGAGAACAGGGCTTTAATTTTATTAAACTGCTTGCGACGACCTGAACTGCTCCAAAAGTCAACGGATAGCAGGTTCAAATCAAGAAGAAACTTTTTGTTATTGCTTGGCTTACGGATCGAATCAAGGTCCCATTCAAGAACCAAAAAATGACTGATAGAAGGTTTGGGTTTACGTGTCTTTGAAGGACGTTGTAGTTCCTGATTGAGAAACTCCTCCATCTTGGAGCCATATTGCAAAATACCGGGCCAGGGCGCCTCTGATTTTATGCGAAACCATAGTTGAGGAAAGAAGTGCTGAGTCCCCCGTTTCGGTGGAAAAACACGGCGCAACTCCTCGACAATACGCACACCCTCTTTCTTGCGCGCCTCCTCGATCCAGGCCGCATGGGCGGCAGTGAAGGCCAAAAGGTTCAGGATTATGGTAAAGATCATATATTTTTTCATTCTAACCACCCGTGGTCATAAACCAAAGAGCCATCCATGGCAAGATGGGTTCCGGATCTCCGTCCGGAATGACGATGGTGGGGGGCCACGTCATCCTCTCCAAAACACTGTCATTCTCCCCCAAACCCCCGTCATTCTCCGGCTTGACCGGGGGATCCATCTTTGAAATCAAGAATCATAGGAATCAGAGGAAGTATAGGAATCCAAGGAATGAAGAAAAAATCTTTTCGACCTTTTGAGTGGATCCCCCGGTCGAGCCGGAGGATGACGGAATTTGACTTCCCATTCCATTGATCCCACTGGTTCCATTGTTCCTGCTGTTTCCTCTTCTCTTCTCCCATTCCGCTACTTCCTCTGTTTTACGGCAGTGGTAAAATTCTTTCCTGCCTTGCTCTTTTTATATCTACTACGCCTAGTAGGGGCATGGACTGCATGCAGGATTCCAACTCTGCTGCGGATTCCTTGATTCCGGCCCGGGGGCGTGAAGCAAAGGTGGTGGAATTAAACAAAAACACTTGCTCGGCTTCTCGATCCAGAAAAGACTCGAATTCATTAGCGGGCACCCAGGCGGATTGAAAGGCAAATTCACCAAGCCAAAGCCCAACAGCGGCATGACCCTCAAAGATGGGTACTAGCGCATGCAGGCCTATACCTTCGAAACAGGCCGCGATGAGTAAAGCCAGATCGAGGCAGGTACCGCGTGCATGTTGAAGTACATCATCATGACTTCTAATTCTTTGACCGTCAAAACTAGGCGGTGGATTGATATAAGTGATCTCAAATTCCTCCAGTGCCTGATGCAACGCCTCGCTGATTTCCAGAACTTTTTGCGGGCCTTCCTGATATCCAGGCAGGGATGGGTTTTGCATTAGATCGCGGGTTTTTGAGAGGATTTTCTGCACCGAGACCTGAGAGGGTTGTACATATTGCGCCAGGAGCTGAAAGCTGTCTTTTTCAATGATCCATTCATTGTATGGCAGCATTTCAATAGGCCAGGTATTGGCGTAACGGACTTCTTGGTCTTCCAGAATTTCAACCTTCAAGGCGGCACGCTCACATTCTGAGATAGCCCTGAAGCGGTCTTTATGTAAAGGTAAAATAATCTCCTTACCGCTCAGCTCAAAACTCTGACCCGGCAAGATTTCAGGAACCGAGCGCAAAAACGGCTCACTATATTCCTCTGAAAGACTGACTTTGATCAAGATGTCACGGGCAGGTTCTTTGGAATGATTCTTAATTTGCAGTGATTTAACGATGCTCACATCGGCATAGACCAGCGCGAAGCTCACTTTGTGTAAAAAGTCCACACTGACCTGAAAATCCCTGGCCGCCACACGGGCGAATCCATTACCGCTAACAGAAGAAGCCTGAGCCTCTGCCGCTAATAACCCATCCTTGCAGCGCACACAACTAAGAGAGCTATCAAGATTGATGGTATTACAACTTGGACAGCGTTTCATTTTCCCTTAGCTCCTTGCAGGCAAAAAGCGGCCTATCAAAACCAGTGACAAGCCCACGGCGGCGGCTAACGGAAAGAAGTTTAAGCCCGCATTCGATGCGGCCAGATCAAGGATCAGCTTCAAGGAATGCAAAGAGCTTAGAAAAACCTGCAAGTCTCCTGGAAGCAAGAACAAATACCCCAGCCAGAGCAGGGCAAAAGCTAAAACCAGAAACTGGCTCAAAATGGCGATTTTTTGCAAAAAATCCCCAAAATAGCTAGGCGGAGGAGCGGACGGTGATCGAAAATAGCTTGCGAGCCAGAGCACCAAAAGAGCCAGTGCCAACCCAAAAAGAGGGCTAAGATAAAAAGCGCCAGGAGGGTTAACCCAGTCTTTGGAATAATAAACCTCTGTGCTTAAAATACCCTTGGCTCCCTGAAATTCCACCGCTGTGCTCATCCAAGTGATCGCCGGTTGTTCAAATCTGATTTGCGCACGGATCAGCTTCCCATCAGAAGGACTCAGCGCCAAAAGCGGGTCAAACTCAAGCCCAGGTACCTCTTGGAGAATACTCTTTATTTTGGAGCGAAACTGAGCCACTAATTGATCTTTCTGTGCGTCATTACCGGAAAACCCCTCGATTTTTTCCAGTAAAACCCCAACCTTGCCATCAATAGCCACAGAGGCCGCAGGCTTGATTTGCGAAACCACAGACTCAAGACCCGTCCTGGCATCCGTGAAATTAGCTCCCAGGGCAAGAAGCGGCCAGGTTGTAATAAAGAAAAATAATATTTTCAACATGATTCAACTTCCTTACTCACCGTCATCCTGAACTCGATTCAGGATCCATCCTCACTCCGTCATCCTCTGGCTTGACCAGGGGATCCATCATCAAATCTAGAATCCAGGAGTCAGAAGACAGAATTCAGAATGAAG
>CAZRLV010000341.1:0-4051 GCA_964600955.1 uncultured bacterium | reverse complement strand
GTGAAGAAGACGGCAAAATGAAGTTTTTAGGTGAAGTTCTCTTTGAGAAAGGCATCATTTCGGAAGTCCAGTTAGAGCAGGCCTTGGCTGAACAAGAGAACTCCATGCTGCGCCTTGGTGAGCAATTGGTACAGATGGGGCTGGTCACCGAAAACGAGATTATTCTCACCCTGGCCGAAATGCTGGGGGTTCCCACCTTCAAAACCGATCAGGTGGATGAATTTCCAATCTCAGTGATCAATACTCTCTCTTACGAGTATTGCAAGGAAAATAAGGTTATTCCCGTGGCTGAGGATGAAGAAACCAATACGGTTTCCGTGGTTCATCATGATCCTCTAAATGTTTTTATCGTGGATGAAATCGAGCAAAGAACGGGAATGCATGTCAAATTTTTGGTGGATACCCCTGCATCGATTGAACGTGCTTTGGCCAAACTGCGCAGATTTGATTCCTCTGAAATGGACGCTGTGGTCAATGATATGCAGACCATGGACGTGCGAGAGTCCAAGGCGGATCAGGCGGTGCAACTCGACAATGAAGCCGAAGGACCTATTGTAACCCTCGTGAACCGCATCCTGGCCACGGGCATCCAGGAAGGCTGTTCCGATATCCATGTGGAACCCTCCAAGTCCCTACTCAGGATCCGGTTTCGCAAATCAGGTGTCCTCTGTGAACTCACCCCTATTCCTGATCTGGTTCACAAATTTCAACCCCAGCTGATCTCGCGGCTCAAACTCATGGCAGATATGGATATTTCGGAGAGGCGGCTACCCCAAGACGGCAGAATTAAAGTGGCCGCAGCCCAGGGAAAAACCCTGGATATGCGCGTAAATACCTTACCTGTCCAAAGTGGTGAAAAGATCTGCATGCGTATTTTAGACACCTCGGCTGCATCCATGGGCTTAAACGAGATGGGACTCTCTAAGAGAAACTCCACTTTATTGCGCAGAAACTGTCAAAAGCCTAATGGCCTGGTTCTGGTTTCAGGCCCGACAGGATCAGGAAAAACAACCACTCTCTATGCAAGCCTAAACTATATCAATTCTCCCGAAGTCAATATCTGTACGACTGAAGATCCTGTGGAATACACCATCCCAGACTACAACCAAACCAATATCCGCTCGAATATCGGACTAACCTTTCCCAGCGCTCTAAGAGCGCTACTCCGGCAGGATCCTGATATTATTCTCGTTGGGGAAATGCGCGACGGGGAAACCGCCAATATTGGTGTCGAAGCCGCCATGACTGGGCATCTGGTTTTCTCAACGATTCATACCAATAGTGCTTCCGGGGCAGTAGGAAGACTGGTGCAGATGGGGGTCCCACCCTATCTTGTAGCCTCCACAATCCTTTGTGTCTGCGCCCAGGGGTTAATGCGAACTCTTTGTCAGAGTTGCCGCAAAAAAGCCCCTCTTTCCAAAGAGCTGCTCTTGTTTTCCAAACGCATCAAGGCTAATCTTGATCATGGGTATGATGCCGTAGGGTGCAAGCGCTGCCAGCAGTCCGGTTATAAGGGTAGAATGGGCGTGCATGAGGTTCTTGAAAACAGCCAAACTCTCAGACAATGTATCGTTGATGGCCTGGATGAAAAGGCCATTGAAGAAGTCCTGGTGAAGCAGGGGTGGGTCACCCAACGAATGGATGGAATGTTAAAGGTTCTCCAGGGACAAACCAGTGAGGATGAGATGAACCGTGTCTGCCGTTAAGGGACTCAAGATGTATAAAAAGGAATCATCATGATTCAAGTCGAATGTAGCCAATGTCAGTTTGAAATTCAGGCAAGCCGGGATCGTGCTGGAAGTCGGGGAAAATGCCCTAAATGCCAAACCCCCTATGAAGTTCCCAGACTGGATAGCTCTCAAGCAGGACTTGAGCAAGACAAGGTGAGCTTTAGCAACGCCCGGCTCAATCAGATGGCCCAGAGCTTTTTGGAGCGGTATCAGAACTCCATAGAATGCTGTTCGGTTTACCGTCAGTCCCAAGACGAAGTGGAGACCTTGCAAATGACGCTGTCTACAGGAAAAACTGCTACTCGCACTCAGACGGTCTCGGTTCACTACCAGCAGGGTGGTTTGGCCACTGAGGAAATCGGGCTGAAGGATTATCCGTTTTTAGAATCAGACACCGTCTTGATTTATTCCACAATCGGTGAAGTTACCAACCAGAGTGATATGAACTATGCTCTGAGCTTTGCCAGTTCAATCAAACACTCATCGATCATGATGGATAATGAATTCATTTTACGGCTTTGTCGCACCATCGCCGATATCAATACTTTAGACCCTGTTGAATTTCCAGTCATCATTCGCGAGATGGCTTACTGGGCTGACCAATTGGAAGAAGTACTTTTTGGAGTCGATAAACACTGAGTCAATCTCAAAGCCGTTTCTTATGCCAGGTCCAGGCTGAACCAATGATGTCCTCCAGCGAGTTGAGCCGCGGACACCAGCCCAACGTGTCATGAGCCTTTTTTGAAGAACCCACCAGGGAAGTAGCATCCCCTTCACGACGATCCGCCATGCGTACAGGAATGGGATGATTGGTGATCTTACGAGCAACTTCAATCACCTCTTTGACTGTAAACCCCTCACCGTTTCCCAGATTGAAATCACCACTGCAATTTTCTTGACACATCCACTCAAGAGCCAAGCTATGGGCATCCGCCAAATCATTCACGTGCACATAATCGCGAATACAAGTGCCATCGCGAGTCTCATAATCATCACCGAAAATCTGGATACAATCCCTTTTTCCAAGTGCCACATCCAGGATCAAAGGGATCAGGTGAGTTTCAGGGTCATGTTTTTCTCCGATTTCGGCTCCGGGGTCGGCTCCCGAAGCGTTGAAATAGCGTAAAACTACAGATTTAAGCCCATAAGCCCGATCAAAATCTTCCAGGATCTGCTCTACCATAAGCTTGGACCAGCCATATGGATTGATGGGATTACGAGGGTGTTTTTCATCGAGTGGAAGATATTTTGGATCCCCCATAATGGCGCAGGTTGATGAAAAAATAAAGCGCAGAACCTGATGACGCACCATGGCATTGAGCAACGTCAGGGTGGCCGCCACATTGTTTTGGTAATACATCCCAGGCTTTTGAACGGACTCGCCCACGGCTATGAAAGCGGAAAAATGCATGACGGCTTTGATTTCATGCTCTGAGAAAATTTCATCGAGAATCTTCTCATTTTCCATATCCGATTCAATCAACCTTCCCCAGCGTACCGCCTCGCGATGCCCATGAATTAAATTATCTAGCACGAGGGTTTCATATCCCGCCTCTGAGAGAACCTTGTTCGTATGCGAGCCAATATAACCAGCTCCTCCGACGATTAGGATTTTTTCGGTTTTCATAAGCTCAAAACCTGCCTAAAATATTCAATGGTCGCCTTTAACCCCTCATCCAGGCTTATCTTTGGCTCCCAGTTCACCTCTTGTGAGGCCAGAGAGATATTGGGTCGTCTGCGTTTTGGATCATCTTCGGGAAGGGGATGAAACTGAATTTGACCGCCGGAACCAGTGAGTTTCATTACCTTCTCTGCCAGTTCAAGCATGGTAAATTCCTTAGGGTTTCCTAAATTTACCGGCCCCGTAAATTCTGGTTTGGAGTTCATCATGGCAATCAGACCGCGCACCAGATCCGAAACATAACAGAAGCTACGAGTCTGGGAACCTTCTCCAAAAATGCTGATGTCTTTGCCCTTGAGGCTTTGAACAATAAAATTGGAAACCACGCGTCCATCATTGGGGTGCATTCGCGGACCATAGGTATTGAAAATCCGCACCACTTTGATACCCAGTTTATGCTGACGGTAATAGTCAAAAAACAGAGTCTCAGCGCAGCGCTTACCTTCGTCATAGCAGGCCCTTATGCCTATGGGGTTTACATGACCCCAATAGGACTCGGGCTGGGGGTGGACATTGGGATCCCCGTAAACTTCGGAAGTGGAGGCCTGAAGAATGGGAATTTTCAGACGCTTGGCCAACCCCAGCATATTGATGGCCCCTGATACAGAGGTCTTTGTGGTCTGAACCGGGTCCAGTTGAT
>CAZRLV010000340.1:0-4062 GCA_964600955.1 uncultured bacterium | reverse complement strand
TCTAAGTTGTGGGCCATGCCTGGCACACATGGATCCCCCGGTCAAGCCGTGGGATGACAAAAATTGGGAGAAGGAACTAGAAGAACTATCCGAACTAGAGAACTATAGAATAAGAAAGGATCCGATGATTCCTGTAGTTCCGATAGTTCTGTAGTTCCTACTCTCCTGTTCTCCCGCTCTCCTGCTCCCCTATCTCCTGTTCTCCCCCCCCTCCTCAATTATCTGCTTCAGATTCATCATGTTTTTGCGACACTCCATGGCAAAAAGGCTGCCGGGCTCTCCGAGTTCTACGGCTCGGCCATAGGTTTGCACGGCTTCTTTCAGTTTATACATGCCCTCCTGGGACAACGCAAGCAGATAATAAGACTCTGAGTCGGCCCCAAAGAGTTTGATGGCGCGCAAAAGAAGCTCTTCTGCTTCGTCGTATTGCTCGGTATGTACAAGTGCATTGGCATACCAGAGGCTGGAGTCCCGATCTAAAAGCTGGTTTCGATTTGCAGCCTGGACCTTTTTTATATGCTCCAGAACCAGATAATGATTTCCGTTTCCATAGGCCCGAAAGGCAAGTTCTCGGTGAATCGTTTGTTTAAGACCTTGCACCTCTTTGCCAAGTTCCGGCGCCCCCATTTTTAAGCCCAGGTTGAGTTTCGCAAGCTGATGGAGTGCTGGCCGTAAAAAGCCACCTTCATGGTAGGTTCGCGCGAGATGAATTCTGGCTTGAGAATAGTCTTCGTCTAGCTGTAATGCCCTTTTAAAATGCAAAATCTCCTGGGACATCCTACGCTGCTTGGCGGGCATTAGGGCTTTAAACCATCCTAGATAATAATGCAGACTGGCAACCCGAGGATGAATACTCAAGGCATTCTCAAGAACCGGCAGGAAGCGCTGGATATCTCCCCTTAAGCCATCTGAAATGAATTTTCTATCTCTAAGCTCTATGCGAGCCTGAGTATCAAAAGTCTCGGAGAGTTTCAGCAATACCGCTAAAAACCCAGGGTCCAGCTCAAGGATTAAATGCAGGTAGCGCTTTAAATCCACTCCCGTCCCATGGGATTCAAATACAGCGATATCCTTTTTAAGTGCCTCCAAAACAAGGGCTTTTAAAGATCTAACGCGCTTGGACTTCGCGGCTCTTTTGGCGAATTTTTTATCAAGAATGCGCAAAATAATGGCGATCTCTTCCAGGTAATCGCGTTTACGCAAAATTTGAGCTCCGCGTAAGATATTTTTGAATCCAGCCTGATCGGAGCGCGCGAAGCGCAAAACATAATCTTTTCCCAGGGGCCATGTCCCATAATCCTGGGGATATTTCATCAGAAATTCTCCCATTTCAAGCCAGGTCAAAGCATTTTTCGGGGAAAGAAGTAAAAGCTCTGAAAGGCGCTCAATAGCCAGTTTTTTTTCTCCGTAGCGAAAAAGAAGCTCGGCTTCCTTTTGAAGTTCCAGCTTGCCTACGGCATAGACATGCTGTGCGAGGCTATCTTGCAGTTCACGCAGCTTATGTAATACAACCGGATCTATACAGAGTTTTTGCCCAAGATTGACATAGACCTGACTGAGGGTAAATTGACGCAATGAATAGAGAGTTAGAGCATAGGAATACAAAAATCGACGGTCAAAATCCGGGGTATCAAGCTCCAACCTTAGATATTTTTGAGCTTTGCCATGATCTCCCTGAACTAGATAATAATCCCCGATTTCACCCCATCGGTATCCAGAGTAGGCCCGCGCATCACGCAACTTCGTATAGATGCGAGCTAAAAAAGGAATATAGGTCTCTTTCTCCAATTCCCGGATTAGTTCATGCAATCGTCCCGGCTTTTTTCTAAGGGTTGTAAACAGTCTAAGAAAGGCCCGCCAGGCTATTTTTTGTCGTGCTTTAGAGTTTTGGACAATCAAAGCGGTCAGCATCTTCACGTAGAATGCGTCATCGGTCCCACGGGGAAGAAGAAAGGAGGATACCGACTCAGCCATTTCAGCCATTAAAACCTTCTGCTGAGTTTTTTCGTAGATCTGTGCCAGAGATCTAAGAACCTCCAGATTGCGTGGGCGCATTTCCCGAGCGAGCTCGAAAAGCTCCTGAGCCTTGAGATAGGACTTCTGCTTCAATAAAATACGAGCCCCGTCCATGAGTACATCAAAGGAATAACGGCCCGCTTTGGAGTCTACGCGCAGTTTGTTCTCGGTGGCTCCCCGAGCCCGCTCAATCTCCAGTCGTGCCGCTTTGACATAGCTCTGCGAGCTAAGAAAAAAGAATCCGAAAACCATAACCCAGGTCCGCAACGCATAAACAAAACTAAACGGCTTAAACCTCATAGAGCATCCTCTGAAGGAGATGCTTGATTCCAGTCTGAGGAATAGATTTTTGAATAAAGTATGAGGTCAAAGAGAACCTGGGCCGTCATTGCTTCGGCAATGACTACGGAGCGCAAAGCTACACAGGGGTCATGACGACCTTTCAGCCTGAGTTCGACTTCCTCTCCTGCGTGAGTCAGAGTCGGCTGGGGCGAGGGTATTGAGGGTGTTGGTTTGAGAGAAATTCTGGCTCGAATGGTTTGACCCGAAGAGATTCCACCCAGAATCCCCCCGGCATGATTAGACTCAAATCCAGCATGACTCAGAAAATCATTGTTCTGAGAACCTCTCATCTCGGCTACAGCCACACCATCACCAATCTCCACCGCCTTAACTGCCTGGATTGACATGAGTGCAAAAGCCAGGCGCGCATCCAGTCTCTCATACATGGGTTCACCAATTCCAGCAGGAACATTCACCGCCTCAATATCGACCTGTCCGCCAATGGAATCGCCCTGCTTTCGCATCCGGGCCACTTCATCTCTCAGCCGATCGAGCTCACCGCTAACCTGACCGACTTTGGATAGACGGGCGGTAATTTCAATCCCTCTGCGGGACAAAAACTGGCGAGCAACGCTTCCGGCTATGACCCTGGCCACAGTCTCTCTGGCACTGGCTCGTCCTCCACCATGGGGGGCGAAATGCCCATATTTCTGATGATAGGTAAAATCAGCGTGGCCAGGACGATAGGTTTGCAAAACTTCCTCATAGTCTTTTTTTCTAGCGTCTCGATTCGCTATCAGAAAACTCAAGGGTGCCCCGGTAGTCTTTCCCTCGTAAAGCCCTGAAATGACCTCAAACTCATCCGCCTCCTGACGCTGGGAAACCAGACTATCGAATCCGGGCCTGCGGCGGGCCAGATCTTGTGAAATGGCATCAAGATCCAGAGTAAATCCCGATGGAACTCCATCCAAGGTTACGCCCACGCATGGACCATGAGATTCGCCAAAGCTTGTAAAGCAATAAACTAAACCAAATCGATTACTGGCCATAGGCCTCCAAGGCAGCCTTCTTTAAGCTTTGAACCGCCGCAGGAATTAATCCCCGATTCCAGCTCCACTTCAAGTCACAAGCTTCTTCATAGAGCTTTGCCCTGCCATCATAACCTCTTTGTATTTCCTCAGAAATTGTTTTCGCCCCAAAGAGCAAAGGCCGAGGGTCAGCTACAGACTCGCGTCGACAAATCAATTCCTCGGCCGGGACCTCAAGATAAATCAAAAAGGCCCTTTCGCGCAGAAATTTCACCGCCTGAGGATTTTCCACAACCCCACCCCCGGTCGCTAAAACCAGCGGGCCTCTGGAGATAGAGAATAAAACCTGCTCTTCTTCCTGGCGAAACCGGGCTTCTCCATAAAGAGCAAAATACTCTGCCAAATCCCGCCCCACGCGCTGACGCACCAGCAAGTCTTGATCTAGAAACCCCAAATCAAGTTCCTGAGCCAAGCCCTCTCCAAGGCAAGACTTACCAGAAGCCCGATGCCCAATCAAAGCCAACCAAGGTTTATTTTGAAAATGTTTTTTCATTAAAGCCATCTTAAAGTCAAGAATTCAGGAGTCAGAATCCAGAATTCAGAATGAAGAACTTTTACGACCTTTTGAGTGGATCCCCCGGTCAAGCCGGAGGATGACAAAAATTGGGAGAAGGAACTAGAAGAACTATCGGAACTAGAGAACTATAGAATAAGAAAAGAGCGGGAAGGCGGAAAA
>CAZRLV010000339.1:0-4085 GCA_964600955.1 uncultured bacterium | reverse complement strand
ACTTTCACCTCTAAGTTGTGGGCCATGCCTGGCACACATGGATCCCCTGGTCAAGCCAGAGGATGACAGAACTTGAGGATTGGAGAATGATAAGTACTGTGGAGGACGAGACAAAGCGATGGTGGTTTTCTTCTTAATTCCTTTGATTCCTTCAATCCTCATACAGAAGCTGATTTAGGATGGGGCGGAAGGGTTCTATGGTTCCGGTTGAATGCAGTAAGTCCAGGATTTGCTGATTTGTAAATTTTTTGGGGAAGCGAAGATTCTCAATCAATACGGAATACAGGCTGGGGTTTTTTTCGTAGCTGTCCCGAATGCGCTGAACCTGGTCTTTAACTCCTGGTTTGAGTCTTGAGATGAGATCTCTTAGCAACCAGCCTCGCATTTCTTTACCGTCCACCGCCTCAAGCCCAAAGGCCAGATAGATCACCTTACCGTTTCCATAGGAATTGACCAGACCTGCCGGTCCGCCGCCCTGGTAATAAAGCAAGGCTTTTGAGGACCCTGGAAACTCGGCGATGACGTCGGGTGAGCGCTGATAATGAAGATTGTCGCCTTCTTTCAAGCTATAGGACTGCTCGCCCCATTCCAGGGTCTCGGTTTCTGAGTCGTCCGCTATAAACTGCGCCCCTAATACTTTGCGATAAAACTGGCCATTTCCTATATCAAAACCGATGTCCTGTCCACTAATGAGTAGTCTTCCTCCACTTTCAACATAATTCGTAAGCAGAACCTGCTCTTCGGGGGAAAGGGTATTCATACTGGTATTGGCACAATGCCAGACCACAATGGGAAAAGCCATAAGGTCCATGGCCTCAATCTCACCGTCATTTTTGATCATCTCAAAACTATGTCCGGTATCTGTCATGGAGCTTTGAAACAACTTCTCTGATTCATTGGCATAATCATCATCCACCAGAAGGACCTGTGCCAGATCTTGCAGCTTAAAAACGATGGAATGTCTACGCTTCTTGACCTCGAATTCAGTCTTAAGAGGACGATAACCGCGTGCCAGAATCGTCGCTTTATAGCTGGATCCTCTGGGAAACTGCCTCTGAAAGCCTTTTTCAGAGGTGGTGCCTGAGGGTACGGGAGTATCTGGAAAATGTACTTCAGCCTCGACCATTTCTTTGTCGGAGTTTTGAACCTTAAATGAAACCGTAGACGAGCGAGCTGGTTCTAAAGTAATTTTGATTTTCTGGTCATCATGTTCTTCAAGATCGATCTTTATTTTCTCAGTTTCATAACCAAAAGCTGAAATATGAAGCTCAAACTTCCCGGCGGGAAGTGAGAGCTGCGCCAGACCATTAGCGTCGGTTTTATACATGTGATCCGCAGGTGACACCTTGATCGTAGCCGGCACCTCACCCGAATTAACATGAACTTCAACCAGATTACCCCGCAAGGCTAAATCGGTAGCCCAATAGGCGTTTACCAGTCCATGCCCGTATTTATTATTGAGAACCCCAGAGGTGGAACGCTCCAAAATCTGACGAGCCCTTGGAACCGAGAGTTGGGGTTGAGCCTGAAACATCAGAGCCAACACACCCGCAACATGAGGTGTTGCCATGGATGTTCCACTCAACTCCTTATATCCCCCCTCATGGTCTAATGAAAGAATATTCTTTCCAGGAGCCACTATATCAGGCTTGATCCATAGCTGAGATCCCCAATCTGCCGGACCTCGAGATGAAGAACGCATTAAAAAACTCCAGCTATTAACGGCCCCCACGGCAAAGGCATGAGGGTAGGCTCCGGGAGTACTGATGGTACTCTTTTTAGGGCCTTCGTTCCCAGCTGCGAAGACGGGAAAGATCCCCAGATCCACCCAAGCCTGAACCGCATCCCAAATGGGTCTCTCCTGCTTGTCGGTCCCTCGGGGTCGACCCCAGGAATTGGAAATTACGCGTGGACAATCACGGGTTTCAGAGTTTCCATCGGGGTCGGCAATCCACTGCATGGCTCTCAATAGAGTGGAATCATTCGTATAGCCAAGTTCAGAGAAAATCTTGCCCACAAGAAAATTTACTTCGGGGGCTACGCCGACATAAGTGCCGGAGAGATTTCTACCCCCGATTGTGCCTAATACATGTGAGCCATGACCATGATCATCTGAAGGCATATTATCGCCGTGAGCTGAAATAAAATCCTTGGAAGCCAAAACACGGCCCTGGAGTTCGGGGTGATCTGACCAGCCTGTATCCAGGACCCCAACCGTAACCCCCTCACCTCTAAGGCCCATATTGGTCCAGACCCGATGAGCCCCAATGCGTTTGACTCCATAGGAAAGCTTGGGCTTTGAACTGCCTTCCTCTCTGGCTACCTCCTCACCGGGATTGAGCATAAATCCACGGTCTTTATGGATATGGGTAATGTCCTTGCACTGAATCAATACATCTATAAAGGAGATCCTTGCGCGCAAGATAAATGAATTATTGATCCAGAGGCTTTCGCCTTTTTGAAAAGGGGCAAACTTTGAACGCCGTGACTGAAGTAGGGCAATAAAGCGGGCCTGAGAGGCCTCAGCTAAGTTCATTTTCTGTTTTTGCAGTTCTAGGGGGGTCTGGGGCACAGCTTTGGTGGCAGGCTCTTTAAAGCGTAAAATCAAAGTCACCCAGGCATCAGACTTTAAAAGTTCCGGGGTTTGAAGATCCGGGTCTACCCAAGGTGCAGCCCCAACCTGAACCATCAGGTTCAAGAGCAATAGAGAAGCGAAAACCGCGTTTTTCATAAGCAAATAAGGGACACCTCAGTGCCCGCCATATCTTAAGACGAGTCAAGGCATGGAAAAGTTGCAGTTAAACAACTAATATTTCATTGAATAGGCTATGGAATATTCCCATTCATCCATTTCTAAAATAATGGTTTGGGCCGGGTCCATGGGATGGGGGTAGGTAAAACCAAGATGCCTTTTGGATGGGCCAATCCCTTATAAATCACGCTGGGCGAGGATGTGAAATAACCATTGGTGGCCCAGGCGTTACCCATAATCACAACTGCTAAAACAAAATATTTAATCACTGCGCTTTTTGCTGAATCAGGAATAGAAACGAAGAAGAGAGCTGTTTTTTTACCCCTGCTCTCTTCTCCTGTATTTCTGTTTTAAATTAACGTGCGTGGATCGTCTTAAACTGCTCACGCTTGATTTGAGCAAGGCCCTTGAGGCTTTCTATAGCCTTGAGGATATTGGCTCTACCATGACCGTAATCCTTGTCCTTGCCGGAATCTCCCAGATCCTTGGCCGTGGATGTCAAAAGCTCCTGAACCTGATCCACACTAAGGTTTGGATTGGCTTGCAGTAAAATAGCCGCCAGACCAGAAATATGCGGAGTTGCCATAGAGGTTCCGCTCATTCTTTGGTAGCCGCCGCCTGGCTTTGCCGAGAGCACATTAACACCGGGTGCCGAAATATCAGGCTTGATATAGGTTTTTCTGCCCCATTTTACGGGACCGCGAGACGAGAAACCTGCCACGTCATCCACGGAATTCACTGCACCTACGGCAAATGAATGCGGGTAGGCTCCAGGAGTAGCCATGGTTTTATCACGAGGACCCGAATTTCCAGCCGCGAATACTGGAATCATTTTTAGTTTCTTCCAGGTCTTAACGGCTCTCCAACGTGAGAGTTCCATCAATTTGGGCATTTTCTTGCCGCCCCAGGAATTAGATACAATATGCGCATGATCATTGGTTTTTGGGTTTCCGTCCGGATCAGCCATCCATTTCATAGCCTTTAAGATGGCGCTTTTGCTGGTCATCCCGTTATTGCCAAAAATACGGGCGATGATGAGTTTGGCATCTGGGGCTACACCTATGTGTTTTCCAGAGGCATTCCCACCGGCAATGGTTCCGGCTACGTGAGTGCCATGTCCATGCCAATCTACAGGTTTGTCAGCTTTGCCCTTGAAGCTCTTCCAGAGGATCACTTTGCCTTTAAGATCGGGATGCTCAGCATCGATACCTGTATCGAGTATTCCCACACGTACTCCGCGACCCGTAAGATTGTGCGCTCTACGCACCTTGTCCACCTGAAGTTGCTTGAGCCCATAGGTCCATTCTCCTGCATCAGGCACGGGTGAATTGTC